>JAFGLN010000004.1 GCA_016928025.1 Deltaproteobacteria bacterium | reverse complement strand
TCCGCTGCATACCACTGCAACCCTTCATACCTATCCCAATCATCTTGGTTGCTAACCAACGTGTAGACAAGCTTCAAACCAAACTCTCGTCCAACCTTCATATTTTCGTAATGCGTGCCAAACGCGTTACGTTTTTGACCGATAGCCTCCAAATGCTCAGCCGTCGGCTCTCGCCGCCAATACGGCTCCCCAACGACCACCCAACCTCCGGGGGCTGCCATCTCATTTAAAGCCTTCAACGTCCCTCTGTGACCGCCATAGATCCAGCTCGCTCCGATACATGCCACCAAATTGAAACTTTCCCGCGCCTTCGGCTTATAATCCGCCCCGTCCATCTCCAAAAAACTCAACCGAGCATCTGGTATCCGTTGCTGATGTTTTTTCCTGGCATCTGAAACATGATACGGTGAGATATCGACGCCTATTCCTTCAATATCATATTGCTCAGCCAACCGGATGATAAATTCTCCTTTCCCTGTGGCAATCTCAAGCACGCGATCTTCAGGCTCTAATCGCAGCAGTGCGATCAATTCCTCGAACTTTTCAACACTCATTGGGTTGCAAAAAACGTGTTCCCGATGTGTAATATCAAAATATTTCCATAGCTCCATTTTTAACCCTGTTCTGGTCCGACCCCAACCCTGTTTAAAATATTCGATACTTCTTGAAGATCAACTCTTTTACATTGTGATTGTGTAATTCCCGAACGGTCCGCCTCAATATTCCCAATCATTTATTTTTTTAATCGTTCAATTTCCTGTAATATCTCACCAATTACTTTTTTGTTCATTATTACTTTCTTATCTCCAGATTTTGATGAAAAAATATAAAACACTTTTCCACCGTATTCTTTGGTAAATTTTTCATGGGTTCCTTCTTGAAGCCCTTTTTCTTTAAAAATTTGAGAGAGTTGAATGCCCTGATTTACAGGGAGAAGTGATGATTAGGTGAACTGATTTGTCAGATAAAAGGTTCATCTGTCGACTATCGCGATTTATTATTTTATGAGTGGTTTTCAATTTATTACTCCATTAATATAGGTCTGCCGTAATTTCCGATAAAAAGATAAACAACAAATAAAAACTCCAAATTGCTTATAATAATATTCAATGAAATTCAATAATTATATTTATGGCGGACCGATTTTATTCATATTATCAGAAAAAGCCACGGATGTATAATATGGGCATTTTAATGTCGCAGGTCCGAAATACATAATCGGCTCTCTTTATTCGGAAGATATGGACGTTTTATATTGCAACAAGCGGCGGGCTGTCGTAAAAGGAAGACCAAGAATCAAGGGACAAGATTCAAGGCCCAAGGTCCCAGGAACAAGGTTCAAGGAGTGAGGATAAAGTGAAACCGGTTGTTGCTATTATCGGCAGGCCCAATGTGGGGAAATCGACGCTGTTCAACCGTCTGTCGGACAGGAAGAAGGCGATCGTCATTGATCAGCCGGGGGCCACGCGGGACCGCAATTATACGGACTGCACCTGGGAGGGCAAAACCTTCACGCTCATCGACACGGGGGGATTCGAGCCGGCATCGAAGGAAGAAATCCTCATGCAGATGCGCGAGCAGACCAACCTGGCCGTCGAAGAAGCCGATTGCATCATCTTTCTGATGGACGGCAAAGAAGGCCTGATGCCGGCGGACCGGGAAATCGCCAAACGCCTCCGGGCCGTGACCAAACCGGTATTCTATATCGTCAACAAAATCGACGGTCCGAAGCACGAAGATTTTGTCAACGATTTCTACCAACTTGGCATCGAGCCGCTCTATTCCGTCTCGGCGCAGCACGGGCTCGGCATGTCGGAATTTATGAACGATCTGGTGGACGGGCTGCCCGAATCGGCGACCGCGGAGGAGGTGGAAGAAGCGGCGGACGATGTGATCAAGATCGCCGTCATCGGCAGGCCCAATGTCGGCAAATCATCACTGCTCAATAAAATCCTCGGTTATGAAAGGACCATTGTCAACCCCCTGCCCGGTACGACCCGGGACAGCATCGATTCGGCCTTTACGCTCAAAGGCCGAAATTATCTGCTCGTCGATACGGCCGGCATCCGGCGCAAAAGCCGGATCAGCCTGACCCTGGAGAAGTTCAGCATCGTCCAGGCCATGAAAACCGTGGATCGCTGCGATGTCGCCCTGCTTGTCATCGACGCGGAAGAAGGGATTACGGAACAGGATGTTAAAATCGCCGGTCTGGCCTTCGAAAAGGGGACGGCCTGCATCATCGTGGTCAATAAATGGGACAAGGTGGAAAAAGACGACCGCACCTCGGGCACGTATGCGAAAGACATCAAAGACAAGCTGAAATTCATGGACTTCACGCCCATCATTTTTGTTTCCGCCCTGTCCGGCCAGCGGGTTTTGAGGATTTTCGAATTTGTCGAAGCCGTTTACGGGCAATATACGAAACGGATTAACACGGGTGAACTCAACCGGGAGGTCGCCGAATTTTTAAAAGCGAATCCGCCGCCGCAATACAGGAACCGGTCGAATCCCGTGAACTACGCGACCCAGGTTGCCATCAAGCCTCCCACATTTATCATGTTTGTGGGGGACCCCCAAAAAATCCATTTCAGTTATGAACGCTACCTGATCAATCAGCTCCGTGAAGCTTTCGGTTTCGATCATGTTCCCATCCGGCTGTTTTTCAGAAAAAAGAGGAAGTAGTGCCCCTGCGGCCTTGCTGATCCTTAACCTTATGACCGATCGCGACAATTTCTCATTTTGCCTTGACTATAAAGAGCGCTTTTTTTAAACTTGCGGCCACGTCAATTATCATCTGTTAAATGTTGTGAGAATGCACACCGCATTAATAATTTAATGAAGGAGGAAGCAATGCAAAAGGAATCATCTTTTCGACGGAGTTGGATAGCGGCGCTGATCGTGTTTTTTGCGGCATCCCCTCTGTTTTCCGCGTCCCTGTTCGCCGCCGACATCATTAAAATAGGTATTGCCGGCGCCCACAGCGGCGATCTGGCATCCTACGGCCTGCCGACGGTGAAGGCCGCGGAACTGGTGATTAAAGACATCAACGCCAAAGGCGGCGTCTTGGGCAAAAAAGCGGAACTCCTGGTCGAAGACGATGTCTGCAAGCCGGAGGTTGCCATCAATACGGCAACCAAGCTGGTTTCCGAGGGGGCAAACGCCGTTATCGGGCATATCTGCAGCGGAGCGACCAAAGCGGCCCTGGGGATTTATAACAATGCCGGCATCGTCACCATTTCGCCTTCTGCAACCAACCCGGATCTGACACAAAGCGGCCTTTACCCTAATTTTTTCAGAACGATCGCCTCGGATGACGCCCAGGCGAGGCTGGAAGTGGATTTTGCCCTCAATACGCTGAAAGTGAAACGGATTGCCGTTATTCACGATAAGGGCGATTATGGAAAGGGTTTGGCCGAGTACGCCAAAAAATTCATCGAAGATTCGAAAAAGGCGAAGGTTGTGCTTTATGAGGGCGTAACGCCGGGGGCCGTCGATTATTCGGCCGTTGTCCAGAAAATCAGAAGAATGAAAGCCGAGGCGGTCATTTACGGCGGCTATCATCCGGAAGCGTCATCCATCGTGAGTCTGATGCGCAAGAAAAAAATGAACACCTTTTTCATTTCCGACGATGGCGTGAAAGACGATACCTTTATCAAGGTCGCAGGCAAGTATGCCGAGGGCGTTTATGCGACGGGTCCGAAAGACACTACTAAAAATCCTTTGGCCGTTGCCGCCATCGAGGCCCATAAGAAAGCTTACGACGCGGATCCCGGCGCCTTCTTTCTCAATGCCTATGCGGCAACCCAGGCTGTTCTCAATGCCATTCAGAAGGCGGGATCGACAAACTATGATGCCGTCGTCAAGGCGCTGCGAACCGAATATGTCGATACACCTCTGGGCAAGATCCGTTTCGACGATAGGGGGGATGCCATTGGTGTCGGGTTTTCCATGTATCAGGTGCGCGACGGCGTTTATGTGCAAGTACAATAGACGAAAGCGGATTTCTTCTTACAGGGAAGAGGCGGCCTCTTCCCTGTTTTTTATGGTTTGGATGATTCTGAAAAAAGATGGACTATTTTCTTGAATTATTAATCGGCGGGCTGACCCGCGGCAGCATCTACGCCCTCATTGCCCTGGGATACACCATGGTTTACGGCATTATCGAACTGATCAATTTTGCCCACGGGGAGATCTACATGATCGGGGCCTTCACCGCGCTCATCATCGCGTCCGTGCTGACCATGGCGGGTATGAGCGGCCTGTCCGTTCTCATTCTGGCCTCCGTCGTCGCCGTGATTTATGCATCGGCCTACGGCTTTACGGTGGAAAAGATCGCCTACAAGCCCCTGCGCCAGGCACAGCGCCTGTCGCCCCTGATCAGCGCCATCGGCATGTCCATATTTTTGCAGAATTATGTTTTGATTGCGCAAACCTCCGATTTCCTGCCCTTTCCGAGCCTGTTGCCGGAGCTGCCATTCATGGACGCCTACGCGCAGTTCATGGGGTCTTCGGAACTGATTATTGTTGCCACAACAGCCGTCATGACGATCATCCTGACCCTTTTCATCAAGTTTACGAAGATGGGCAAGGCCATGCGGGCCACGGCGCAGGATCGGAACATGGCCATGCTCCTGGGGGTCAATGTCAACCGGGTGATTTCCAATACCTTTATCATCGGGTCCGCCCTGGCCGCCGTCGGCGGCATTTTGATCGCCTCGCACATCGGGCGGATCAATTTTTATATCGGCTTTATCGCCGGGATCAAGGCCTTTACGGCGGCCGTCCTTGGGGGAATCGGCAGCATTCCGGGCGCGGTTCTGGGCGGCCTGATTCTCGGCTGGACGGAAAGTTTCGCGACCGGTTATGTGTCGAGCGATTATGAAGACGTCTTTGCCTTCGCCCTGCTCGTTCTGATCCTGATCTTCCGACCGGCGGGACTCTTGGGCAAATCAACGGTGCAGAAGGTGTAAAAGGCCTATGAAACACATCACGGCCCTGAAAAACTCACTGCTCATCAGTTTCTGGTTCATGTTTTTGACCTTTCCCATTATGGTGATCCGCGTCAACACGATTGAAAACGTCGTCGAGTGGCGGTGGATGAACATGCTTTACGTGGGATTCGGGAGTTTCGTTTTATCTTTCGTCTGGCGCTATCTTATCAGCCGGAAGGAAGCGGGCGTCAAACAGGCCGCCGCCGCTGACACCCCGTCAAAGCGTTTGACGGAAAGGCTCTTAACGGACTCGGCCTTCTACCGTCCCGTTCAGATCATGGCAGCGGTGTTCTTTTTGGCCTTTCCCCTTATTTTTTCCACGTATCAGATCAATATCATGACGACAGCCCTCATGTACGTCATGCTGGGATTGGGTCTCAATATTGTCGTGGGACTGGCGGGGCTGCTGGATCTCGGCTATGTGGCCTTTTACGCCGTGGGCGCCTACAGTTATGCCCTCCTGAATCATCATTTCGGCCTGGGATTCTGGGCGATCCTGCCGGTGGGTGCCATTTTGGGCGCGCTGTTCGGCATCCTCCTGGGATTTCCGGTTCTCAGACTGCGGGGTGATTATCTGGCCATTGTCACTTTGGGCTTTGGAGAGATTATCCGCCTGATCCTTGAAAACTGGAATGAATTTTCCTTCGGCCCCAGCGGAATCGCCAATATCGACCGCCCCGGGTTTTTCAACATCGATTTGAGTCTGGAGCAGGTGACGGTTTATCTCTATTATTTAGTGATCGGCCTGTGTTTGTTCACGATGGTTGTGGTGAATCGCCTCAAGGATTCCCGGATCGGCCGGGCCTGGGTCGCCCTGCGGGAAGACGAAATCGCCTGCCAGGCCATGGGCATCGACAAGACCAAAACCAAACTGACGGCTTTTGCCCTGGGCGCGACGTGGGCGGGTATGGCAGGGGTCGTTTTCGCGGCCAAGACCACCTTCGTCAATCCCGCGAGCTTTACGTTCATGGAATCGGCCATGTTTTTATCCATCGTTGTTCTGGGCGGCATGGGTTCGATTACCGGTGTCATCATCGGCGCCATGATCCTGATTCTGACGCCGGAATATTTGCGCGCTTTCAGCAGTTATCGCATGCTCCTGTTCGGGGCCGTCATGGTTCTGATGATGGTCTTTCGTCCCCAGGGCATTATTGCCGGTGTCCGCCGGATGTACCATTTCCCGGTGAAGCAAAGTGAAAAAGGTATCGGGGGGTCATAGTATGGAAAACGTCCTTGATATCAAACATCTCAGCATGCATTTCGGCGGTCTCAAAGCCGTCGATCAGGTGAGCCTGACCGTGAAGCGTCGCGAAATCGTCGCGCTCATCGGACCGAACGGCGCGGGCAAGACAACCCTTTTTAATTGTATTACCGGTATTTATGAGCCCACGCTCGGCGATATTTTCATTTCGCCCCCGGGCGGCGGTCAAAAGCGGATCAACGGCAAAAAGGTCAATGAGATTACGGAACGCGGGTTGGCGCGGACGTTTCAGAATATCCGGCTTTTTCAGAATATGTCGGTCCTGGAAAACGTTATGATCGGACGCCATTGCCGGGCGAAGGCGGGAATTTTAGGAGCGATCCTGAAAGACAAAAAAACGCGTGAAGAAGAGCAGGACATCATTGAAAGAAGTTATGCCATATTGAAGAAACTCGGCTTGGACGCCTATGTGAATGAGCTGGCCAAGAACCTGCCCTACGGTGCCCAGCGCCGTCTGGAAATCGCACGGGCCATGGCGACCGATCCCTTTTTGCTTTTACTGGACGAACCGGCGGCGGGTATGAATCCCCAGGAGACGCGGGAACTGGATGCCTTGATCGTCCGGCTGCGGGAGGAGGAAAATATCTCTATCCTGCTGATCGAACATGACATGAAACTGGTGATGAGCCTCTCCGACCGCATCTCCGTAATGGACTACGGTCAAATGATCGCAGAGGGCGAACCGGCGGAAATCCGGCAAAACAGCAAGGTGATCAAGGCCTATCTGGGGGAAGATTTCCATGCTTGAACTGGATGATGTGAAAACATTTTACGGAAGCATCATGGCCCTGAAAGGCGTTTCTCTGAAAATCGGAGAAGGGGAGATCATCACACTCATCGGCGCCAACGGGGCAGGCAAGAGCACTGCCTTGATGTCGATCTGCGGCATCGTGCCTCCCCGTTCGGGGAAGATTCTGTTCCGCGGCCGGGACATTTCCGGCCGGGACCCTCACGGCATTGTCAGCCTGGGGATTTCCCAGGTCCCTGAAGGGCGCCGTATTTTCCCCCAATTGACGGTGATGGAAAATCTCGATATGGGGGCCTTTCTGAGAAACGACAAGGGCGAGATCAAAAAGGACATGGAGCATTGCTTTGAGCTTTTCCCCATTCTCGCGCAAAGAAGACATCAACCGGGCGGCACATTAAGCGGCGGCGAGCAGCAAATGCTGGCCATCTCTCGGGCTTTGATGGCCCGACCTCGTCTGCTTTTGCTGGATGAACCCTCCCTGGGGCTGGCCCCCATTTTTGTTCGGTTAATCTTTAAGATCATCGAAAAGATCAACCGGGAAGACGGCACGACGATCTTTCTGGTCGAGCAGAACGCCCACCTCGCCCTCCAGGTCGCCCATCGGGGATATGTGATGGAAAACGGCCGAATCGTCCTGGAAGGAAGCGCCCAAAGCCTTCTCAACAATGAAGATGTTAAGCGCGCTTATCTCGGCATATAAGGTCAAAGACTTCTTAAAAAGTCCGCATACTACGTTACGCATCGTTCCTCGTCACTGCGGCGTACGTAAAAGTACGCCTCATTCCTCGCAACTCGCGTGCCTTGTCTGCGAAGCTTTTTACAAAGTCTTTCATTGTGAGAGTCGTCCTAAAAGCCCGGATGTCCCGCATTAAGCGGGATTGTGCTTCATCATAAGTCGCTTCGACGTACACAAAAGTACGCCTCCGCTCCTTATGACTTGCACGCCTTGCCTGCGAACTTTTTACAAAGCCGCGCATCATCTCCGACGGCTTCGCATTGGTCATATGATTGGATACCAGCTTTCAGAGGAATCCAATGAAAATATAATCTATGGTGGGGTTGAGTCCATTTGGCTTCATTAGGGCGAATCGAAGATTTTTCCGGGTCCCATGCCATCGCAGCGGAGCGGCCGCCGGGGGCGATGTCTGAGGGCGAAGCCCGAGTTGCGGCCCCGGCAGCGCAGCGAGATGCTGCATGGTCGGAAAAAGATTCTGAGCCCCACTGAAGTTAAATAGGCCGAACCGCCGATCTGTACATATCTTTTGACAAGACGGTCATTTTTATCTATAAAAATTCTCAGATTAACAAAAAGAGGAAGAAACAAGATATTGTGAAAGAAAAATCACCAGAGAATTTCGTCCGGGAGTTTCTTTTCAAGGACTCCCACATACAACAGGATGACGGCTCCATCAAAGCCACGCTGCTGATGGACGAGCATAAGGAAGGCTGGATGGGAATTCCCCACGGCGGAATCGGGATGGGGGCTCTGATGGAGCTTATCGGCGGATTGAATAATTATCCGAAAGAAGAGGGAACACTCTATCCGTTATCGGCCGAATTTCGCATGGGCGGATCGAGCGTGAAGGTCGGCGATACATTGGATATCAAGGTTTCGGCCAATGACGGCGGCGCACAGGGCGTCATCGAGAACGGCGATGAAACCTTCCCCTATATCTCGGCAACCGTGGTGTATGGTCAGGATAATCCGCAAAGGAAAGAGTTTTTTGGCTCCTGCCTGACAGAAAATTTTTCGGATATCGAGCCGAACCTGTTCGCGCTGCCCTACTATAAAAATTGTTTTGTCTGCGGTGTGGATCGCGTTTACCCCGGTTTGAAAAGACGGTTCTATCTGGTGAACGATCAAGCGGAAGAAAAGCACAGGGTCGTTACTCTGGTAGGATTTGATGAGGCCGACCAGGCCGCTTTTGATTTTTTTCAGCAAAACGGGTCTATCCATCCCATCGTCCCCCTGGCGGTCCTGGACGAAACCATGGGATGGGCGGGCTTCCTGTCTTCGGCCAGCGGCGCCGTAACGGTTCTGATCGGCTACACCTTTTACCGCCCCGTTAAAGCCGGAGAAAAGCTCGTTTTCGTCGGAAGAACGGAAAGGGTCCGGGGGAGGGCGCGCGCCCGGGTCATGTTCTGGGCCTCCGGCGGCCTGGCCGCTGTCGACGAAAAAGGCCGACTGGATATGGTGGTCGCGGCGCAGGGACAATGGATGGGCGTCGCGGAGCTGACGGACCAGATGCACCGGGAGCTCATCCCGCCGGGACTGGTGGGCCGGGCCCTCGAAATCTCGCGGGCGGCGAAAACCGTTAAGTGAAAAACGATTAAACAACAAACCACAAATAGGGAGTGGCATAGAACGTAAACGGATAACTGAGACCGGAAACGATATTCCGCAACAAACAATAGAGCTAATTCCTGAATTCTCGCCCCCTGTTTTTTTTACCATCAGAGAGGTGATGATCCATGAATCGTAGAACCTTTATCAAAGCGTCTCTGGTAACCGGTGCCGCATTTACCATCCCGGGCATCGGAAATCCGTTCATTAACTCTTTCTATGCCGCAGAAAAGGTTGACCTGGCGGTCGCGGTCGGGCCGTTGCCTGAGAGCATCACCCGGTCGGCCGTTGATGCCTTGGGCGGCATGAAAAAATTCATCAGCCGGGGCGACGTGGTCGTCGTCAAGCCGAACATCGGCTGGGACCGGAGGGCCGAGTATGCAGCAACAACCAATCCGGAGGTCGTCGCGACGGTCGTGCGGCTTTGCTATGAAGCCGGCGCCAAACGGGTCAAGGTCTTCGACCGCCCCTGTACCGATCCCCGGCGCAGTTACAAGCAAAGCGGCATCGCGGATGCGGCGGAGGAAGCGGGCGCCGTCGTCAGCTTCCTCGATGAGCGGAAATTCCGCGACGTGAAGCTGTCTGGGATCGCCCTCAAATCATGGCCCCTCTATACCGAAATCTTCGAGGCCGACAAAATCATCAATATTCCTATTGCCAAGGATCATGGCCTGAGCACGCTTACATTGGGCATGAAGAACTGGATGGGTGTCATGGGTGGGTGGCGCGGCCGGATTCATCAACGCATCGATGAAAGTCTCGTCGATCTTTCCCTGGCGATCAGACCCACCCTGATCATCCTTGACGCCGTCCGCATTCTCACCGCCAACGGGCCTCAGGGCGGAGACCTGTCCGACGTCAAAAAACTCGATACGGTCATTGTCGGGACGGATCAGGTGGCGGTTGACGCTTACGGTGCGACGCTCTTCGGCCTGAGCGGCAAGGATCTGGGGTTTGTGGTCGAAGGCGCCAAAGCCGGCCTGGGCCAGATGGATTTGACGAAGTTAAACATTGAGAGAATAAAAATTTCATGATCCGGAAAACACGCATCGCCGTCCAGGGGATTTTTCTCTTAATTTTTCTCTGGCTTTTTTTGCAGACCGAATCCAAAGGGCTCGATACGCTGGGCTGGCCCGTCAAGATCTTTCTGGATGCCGATCCCCTCATTTTTCTATCGACGGCCCTGTCCGGGCGCCAATGGCCGGAAACGTTCTGGCTCGCTCTTTTGGTGATGGCCGCCACGATTTTCCTGGGGCGTGTTTTCTGCGGTTGGATATGTCCCCTCGGCACGCTGCACAACCTGGTCAGCGCCGTGACCCGGCAGCGAAGCAAAAGACCATCGGTCAACCTGTATCGATGGAAGTATTATCTTTTGATTTTCCTGCTCGTTGCCTCCCTCTTTTCACTGCAGATCACGGGTGTCTTTGATCCCATTTCGCTGCTTATCCGTTCTTTTTCACTCGCCGTCTACCCGGCGTTCAGCTATGCCACTCGCGCGACGTTCGGGATGTTTTATGAAGCCGACATTCCCGTTCTCACCCAGGGAACGGAATTTATTTACGCCCTCCTCAAGAAGCTGGTGCTTCCTTTTCAGCAACCTCTTTATCATCAGGGTTTCTTTGTGGGAGTGCTGTTTATTCTTGTTTTGGGCCTCAACCTGGTGGAAAAGCGCTTCTGGTGCAAGTACCTCTGTCCGCTGGGCGCTCTGCTCGGCCTCTGTTCGCGATATGCCCTTCTCAAACGGACCGTCAGCGAGGGCTGCAACGAGTGTGGGGAATGCGCGTCTGTCTGTCAGGGATGTGCCCGGCCGGACGAGAAGGAGAAATTCCGGATCGGTGAATGTTTCGTCTGCATGGACTGTGATGATGTTTGCCCGCAAAACGCCGTTCGTTTCGGCTTTGGGTTCAAAAAATCCGCCGCCGGTCTGGACCTGGGCAGGCGCCGCGTCATCGGTTCCGTCCTGGCCGGAATCTTTGCCGCGCCGCTTTTTAAAATAACGCCCATTGCCAAGGTCGGGGCTTCCAACCCCAAACAGATCAGGCCGCCGGGGGCCCTTGAAGAAAGATTATTTTTACAAAGGTGCGTCAAGTGCGGCGAGTGCATGAAGGTCTGCCTTACGGGTGGCCTGCAGCCGGCGCTTTTCGAGGCGGGCCTCGAGGGCATCTGGTCGCCCGTTCTGGTGCCCCGGATCGGCTATTGCGAATACAACTGCACCCTCTGCGGCCAGGTCTGCCCCACGGGGGCGATCAAAAAATTAAGCCTGAAGGAGAAACGGGACATCAAGATTGGTCTGGCCATGATCGACAAGAGCCGGTGCCTGCCTTATGCCCATGGCGTGCCCTGCATCGTCTGTGAAGAGGTATGCCCCACGTCGAAAAAAGCCATCTGGTACGAAGACGTGAAGGTTGTAAACAGAGAGGGCAATGCGCTGATCCTGAAACAGCCGCATATCGATCTTGACCTGTGCATCGGCTGCGGCATCTGTGAGGCCAAATGCCCCGTCATCGGCCGACCCGCCGTAACCGTCACCAGTGTCGGAGAGTCCCGATCGAAAGACCATCAATTACTGCTTCCGCAAACATCTAACATTCGTGTAAAAAAGTCATTTTTTCGCCGCCTGTTTGATGTTTTTTTGACGTCATCATCAAACGACAATCCCTAAAGGAATAGCGTTATTGCCGATCTTATCGCAAAGGGGTTGCTCTTGTATCCCTCAGGATGCCGATCATCTTCCACCTGTGTTCAAAGGCGTTACGAACCCAGGGGGTCCATAAGAGATATTGTGTTGCAATATCTTACTTTAATTATTTTTAAAGCAGCCCCGTTTCTATTCCGATAACCTTATTACAATTCCAATCAGAAAATTTAATATTTTATGCGAACAGGCGCAAAGAGGATTTAAAGCGTTCACTGGATGTAGCACTTTTGCCGGTGACATTTCAAAGGCACAACTTGTGCATGTGAATGATAAAAATCCCCTTTAAAGTTGAGTCATTAAAAAATCATCATGGGGAGGAACGTCTTGAAAACAGTAGACTACAAATGGGGCTCCCTGTCTGTTTTACTGTCCGTAGTTCTGATTTTAATCGGCATATGGGGAACGGCAAATGGAGAAACAGCGGTAGGGAAGCTTCATGAAAAAAACCTTCTTAACTTAACACTGCAGGACTGTATTGATATTGCCTTTCAAAAAAGCCTCGTGCGGGGGGTTTCCCAGACATCCATTCAGATTGCGGAGGCTCAACGAAACCAGGCCTTATCAGCGCGCTGGCCGCAGCTTAAATTCTCGATGACGGCCATGCGATGGGATGAATCCCCCAATTTCGTCTTTCCCTCCCAGCCCTTATCGCTGGGTGCTGCCGCCCAACCGTTTGCCGAAGCGATCGCTGCCACTCAGTTGGCCAAGCTCGGCATCACACCGGATTCCGTCGGTCTGGCGGCTTACAATAACTATCTCGGTGCCGCCACGGCCGACGCCCTCAATAATTTGGACGCTGCCAAGATGCCGGAATATAATGTGAAACTGATGGACCGGGATCTTCTTTCCAGCACCCTGAGTCTTATTTATCCTCTTTATACGGGAGGGAAGATATCGGCTCTGACGAAGCAGGCAAAAATCGGGGTGGAAGTGAGCCGGGAGGAAGCCCGCCGGACCGATTTGCAGATCGTTAAAGACGTTAAACAATATTATTATGGACATATTTTAGCCAAAAAGATCCATCAACTCGGCCGTGATACCCTGGAGCGGTTTGAAGCGACGGAGGCGCTGACGGAAAGCCTCTACCGGAACGGTTCCGGCAGGGTGAAAAAGACGGATTATCTGCGCACGAAAATGATAACGGCGGCCCTGCGGTCGGCCATCGAAGTAATGAAATCGGGGGAAGAGCTGTCAAAATCGGCCCTCGGTAATGCCATGGGTCTTTCCTGGGATACCCCAATCGGTTTGGCGGAAACCGATATTCCTTTTCATCCGTACAGTGCTGATCTGAGTACGCTGGTGGAAAAGGCCGGACGGACAAATCCGCAGATGATGCAGGTGCGGCTGGGACTTCAGGCGATGGAAGAAAAAATAACGGAAGCAAAAGCGGGCCATTTGCCGATTGTGGCGTTTATCGGTGATTATACTCATCTGGATAGTTCTTACATGGGTGGGATCATGACGGATGAGAACAAGAATTCCTGGCGGATCGGTTTATCCCTCGAACTGCCCATCTTCAATGGTTTCCGCACAAAAAGTGAAGTCCGGGAAGCCCGTCATCGTCTGGAAAAGCTTCAAAAGGAAAACCTCCTCTTGAAAGAAGGGGTTGCCCTGATGGTGAAAAACGCCTTTCTGCAGATTGCCCGTTCCCAAGGACAGGTGATATCGATGAAAGAGGCCCTCGATCTGGCTGTCGAAAACCGGGAACTCAATGTCCGTGCCTATCAGCAGGAGATGGTGGAAACGCAGGATGTGATCGAAGCGCAGTTGATGGAATTTGTCATGCATGGACAGTATTTAAAAGCCCTTTATGATTTTCAAACCAATTCCGGCGAGCTGGAATTTATTATCGGGAAAAGTATCTGTGAAAACCAGTAGTAAATGGAAAATCTCAACCTTTATTTTTTTAGGCGTGTTTATGGGGCTGTTCTGTTTTTGCTTAAGCCTATCTTGTCCATTGATCTATGCCGGGCAAAAAAACAAAATACCCATAAGGGCGGGATATTTACTCAAAGGCATCACAGAAGTCGATCAAAAGGATGCCAGTGCGGCCCTCGCTATCTGGGCGGAAGAAATCTGCGAGACTTATGATTTTGATGCCAATGCGATCCTTTATGAGTCTCCGGATCGACTGATCAAAGATTTCATAAGCAAGAAATTGGATTATATTGCGTTACAAACCATCGACTATCTTGAATTTGAACCGGTCATCCAGGCGCCGGTGGAGATGGCCAATTACAGGGACAACCGGCCCACCATCCGGTACCTGCTTTTGGTTAATGCCGATAGCGGACTGAAAGAACTGGCCCATTTGAAAAATAAACGGTTGGTGATTAAAAAAGACACCCGTATGGCTAAGGTATTCATGGATGTCAATCTGATGAAGGCGAAGTTGCCCAGGGCGGACTGTTATTTCGCTTCTATTCAGGAGAAAAACAAAGAAAATCAGCTGGCCTATGCGGTCTTTTTCGGTCAGGCTGATGCCTGTATCATGACGCAAGGAGGCTTTGCGGTCATGACGGAATTAAATCCGCAGATGGGGCGCAAACTGAAGGTGCTGGCTTCATCGCCGGAGTTGGTGGAGGTTGTCGGGCTCTTCCACAAGGATTATCCGCCGCCATATAAGGAGAAGGCCATCCATTTGATTACGAAGGGTATGCTAAAAACCAAACGGGCCCGCCAACTGAAACTCCTGATGAATACCGAGGGCATGATGTTGATTACAGAGGATCACCTCAAAAACACGAGGACCCTGTTTGCCGAATACAACCGGTTAAAGGATGGCCAATGATCCTCTGCTTAATAAAAAAACCGGCATGAAGAAGCCTCTTGTCGGAAATGTTGAGCCGGAAGATGAATAAAAGAAGGTGGATCATTCGGGTGATTTTGATGACCCGGGGTTCAAGATGGGAAAACGTATTATGAAAAACAATCATGGATGGCGGACTTGCTGTGCGTTCCTGCTGTGCATGGGCTTCTTTTGTTCGACGGCGAGTGCCCGGCAGGCTGAAAAGACGCTGATCAATGTTGGATATTCCGGCATGGGAACGGAGGTTGACGAGAGGGACGCCTGCGCAGCCCTGAAGGTCTGGGCGCGGGAGATCGGCGAGCCGTTGGGATTTCAGGTCAAGACCACACTGTATGAATCTAAGGATGATCTGGTTCGGGATTTTGTTGCCCAAAAAGTGGATTTTGCGACGATGGTGACAAGCGACTATTTAAGGTTCGCGCCCGTTTTAAAGGCGAAAGCGGAGGTTGCCCGGTTTCGAAACAAAAAAATCAGCGTCCAATACCTTCTGCTGGTTAACGCCGAAAACAATATTAAAGAACTGGTGGATCTGAAGGGTAAAAGGCTGGTTTACAAAAAAGACAACAGCCTGGGGATGTTGTTTATGGATGTGTTGTTAATGAAGGCCGGATTGCCTGCGGCGGACCGTTTTTTCACCGCCGTACAGGAAAAGACCAAAGAAAATCAATTGGCCCTGGCTGTTTTTTTCAACCAGGCCGATGCCTGCCTTGTATCGGAGTCAGGTTTTGCAACAATGGTGGAATTAAATCCGCAGATGGGCAAAAAACTGAAGGTGCTGGCCACGTCGCCGGAGCTGGTGGAAGTTGTCGGCTTCTTCCGGAAGGATTATCCGCCGTCGGACAAGCAGAAGGCGATCGAGGGCATTGTAAAGGGTGCGAAAGCATCCAAACGGGCCAAACAAATCATGCTTCTGTTCAATACGGAAAGCATGGAGCTTATAGAGGATCATCAGCTCGACAGCGTCAGGGGCCTGGTTGCGGAATATAACAGGTTGAGCGGGAAAAAGTGAATATTCCCTTCACTGATCGAGTTGATACAGGATGAATGATGAAAGATGGTCATTTAGGGCTGTGGCTGTGGATTGTCTTTGCGGGTTGCTTGTTTTATTCTCATTACATTGATGCTCAGCCTGATAACCGGATTCCTTTCAATGTCGGGTATTATATCAAAGGTGTGGCAAATGTCGACCAAAGAGATGTCGACGCCGCCCTGAAAATATGGTCGCATGAAATCGGCGCCATGTATGGATTCGATGTTCATGTGAACCTCTATGAATCCATGAATCAGCTGGTCAAGGATTTTGCCGGTAATAAACTGGATTTTGTCTCCATGCAAACGATTGACTATTTTGAATATGAATCCGACTTCAAGACAAAACCGGAAATGGCCAGTTTAAAAGACGACCGGGTCACGATCAAATATTTTTTATTGGTCAAGGCTGACGGCGAGATCAAAGATCTGGCGCATCTGAGAGATAAAAGATGTGTGATGAAAAAAGATAATCGACTTGCCATGATGTATATGGATACGGTGTTGCTTAAGGCAGGATTGCCCGATGCTGAAGATTTTTTTGCCGACATTCGGGATAAGGTTAAGGAGAATCAGGCGGCCCTGAGTGTTTTTTTCGGCCGGGCCGATGCCTGTGTCATTTCCGATATCGGTTTTGCCATGATGTCCGAATTAAATCCGCAAATGGGGCGGAAACTCAAAGTGCTGGTGTCATCGGACGCGTTGGTTGATGTTGTGGCATTTTTCCATGAGAATTTTCCTGAAACATCAAAAAAGAGGGCTATCCAGGGCATTATGCAGGGGGTGAAGCAATCCAAACGAGCGGCCCAGTTAAAGCTCCTTCTCAACTCGGCAGGGATGGCACCGGTTACGAACCGGCAGCTTGATGGTATGAGAGCGCTTTGGGCCGACTATCACCGTTTAAAAGTTAAATGACAGCAATGATATTATCAGAAAGGGTGCTTGTATGGCCATGGGGCTGGACTCAATTTTAAAAATTTTGAAGCAACGGGGAATCTTTCTGAAGACCTTTGTAATGTTGATGTTTCTGGCGCTCATCATCACAACCGTCTTTGCGGTGATGATTATCCCGCAGGAACGGAAGGCTTTATTAAAATCCATGGATGACCAGGCACGAAATATCGTTGCCTCCATTTCAGAGGCGACGGCATCGGCATTTTTTAATGGCGACTATGGCTTCGTTGTCGAACATAATATGCAGGTCATCAGCAAAAGTGCCGGCATTCAATATATTATTGTTGTGCGCGATAACGGGTATTCTTTGGTGCATACCCCCGATGGTTGGGAGCAGAAGGAAAAGCCCGATCCGGGCTGGAAGGATCGGGAGATGACGGATGGACACGGCATTATTTCAAGTCTTCTGGTAGGAAAGAAAGTGTATCATTATCATGCCCCTCTTCAGTTTACCGGCATTGATTGCGGCAGCATCTATATCGGCATGTCTCTGGATGACTTTTATGAACAACTGATCAGGACATACCGTGTTGTTTTGATGGTCTATATCCTTTGTCTTATTATTGCGGCGGTCATTTCAATCCTGTTTGCCCGACAATTGGCGACACCGATCGTTGCCCTCCGGAACGTGACACAAAGGATTACGAACGGCGATTTATCCGCTCGGGCCTCTATCGCCTCAAATGATGAGGTGGGGCATTTGGCCGCATCATTCAACGACATGACGGACAAAATGGTCGAGTCTCGAAACAATCTCGTAAAAGCGCTTGATGAACTGGAGTTGCATCGGCAAAATCTGGAAGGGCTGGTACGGAAAAGGACAGAACAATTAACGACGACCAACAGGCAGCTGGAGCAGGAGTTACGGGAGCGTGTCCGGGCGGAACATGCCCTATTGGAATCGGAACAGCGTTATCGCGTCATCTTTGATACGGTGGGCAATGCCAACATGATTATCGACAAAGATGATCATATATCGATGATCAACACAGCTTTTGAAAAGTTGTCCGGCTATACCAAAGATGAGTGTGAAGGGGTAAAAGTCTGGCTGGATTTTTTCCCTGAAGAAGACCGTCAAAAAATGCTGCAGTATCGAGCATTGAGTATGATTGAATCGGACAGCGCCCCGGAAGACTTTGAAGTTTCCTTTACGGATAAAGAGGGCAGTTCCCGCTGGGTTTTTGTGACGATGACAAAAATCCCGGGCCGTGAAAATATTATCATTTCCCTGGTGGATTTAACGGACATCAAACGACTGGAGGCGCAACTTCTCCAGTCACAGAAGATGGAAGCCGTCGGCAAGCTGGCCGGCGGCGTTGCCCATGACTTTAATAATATCCTTACCGCTATTATCGGTTACGCGAGTCTTCTAAAAATGACTGCGGAGAAAGATATGGAATTGATGAGTTACGTTGACCCCATCATCAGCGCGGCGGAAAAGGCCTCCCATCTGACCCAGGGTCTTCTGGCCTTCAGTCGAAAGCAGATTATCGAACCGAAGCATGTGGATGTCAATGAGGTCATCAAAAAAGTGGAACATCTCCTGAAGAGGCTGATGGGCGAGGACATCGAACTGAAGACGCAATATCAGGATAAACCCGTCACGGTTTTTGCCGATTCGGGGCAACTGGAGCAGATCCTGATTAATCTGGCCACCAACGCCCGGGACGCCATGCCGGAGGGCGGCTATTTATCCATTAAGGTTGAAACAATGACGGTCTCTGAAGCGGTTAAAAATGAAGGCCAGGCATATGTGAAAAAACCGGGCAAATACGCTTTGATATGCGTATCGGACACGGGAGGCGGCATCAGCAAGGCGATGATGGATCATGTTTTTGAACCGTTTTTTACAACCAAGGAAGTCGGAAAAGGTACAGGACTGGGATTAGCTATTGTTTATGGGGTTGTTAAACAGCATAACGGTTACATCAACGTTTACAGTGAAGAAGGTGACGGCACGACTTTCAAGATCTATCTGCCCCTGATTAAGTCTATGGCCGAAGAAGAGCAGCCGACGGATCAGCCGAAACCCAGGGGGGGCCATGAAACCATTCTGGTTGCCGAAGATGATGATGTCGGTCGGGAACTGACCAGAATCGTCCTGGAAAGGTTCGGATACACGGTCATTACCGCCTATGACGGCGACGATGCCCTGAAAAAATTTGCGGGCAACAAAGATAATATCGATATGGTTCTACTGGACGTCATCATGCCCAAACAGAACGGCAAGGCCGTCCATGACGCCATCAAGGGGATCAACTCGGACATAAAGTCGCTGTTCGTCAGCGGCTACACGGCTGATATTATCCATAAGAAAGGTATCTTTGAAAGCAACATCAATTTTGTTTCCAAACCTATTGTGCCGCAAGAGTTGGCCCGGAAGGTCAGAGAAGTCCTGGATGCCTGATTCCAGGCGATTCCATAAAATGTCCGAATACTGCGTTGCCCATCAACCCGTGGTTCCGGCATGCCTATATCCACTTGTGGTTTTTCTGAGCCGCGAAAGAATCTCTTTCCGACCCCATAGCGACTCACCCCAATGCCATGCCGTCAATTCGTGCCGCCGGAGCTTTTCTATTTCTTTCCGATGTGCTAAGCTTTAGACACTTTAACCACAAGGAGGAGAGAGTCCATGGAGATGCAATATTTAAAACTTTCCGTCGAAGACCGTGTGTCCGTCGTGACGATTCATCGTCCGGAAAAAGGAAATGCCTTGGCACCGGATGTTTTGGAAGAAATCGAAGAACTTTTTACAACCCTCAGCAAACGAGATGATGTCCATGTCATCGTCCTGACGGGCGGTGAAAAAATATTTTCCGCCGGATTCGATCTGACCGTCATCCGGACGCTGGAAAAAGTCTCCAATGAGGCCTATACGGCCCTGTTTCACCGGGCCTACCGGGCGATCATGTTCTGTGAGCAGCCGGTGATCGCCGCGGTGGGCGGCGCGGCCATTGCCGGAGGATTTGATCTGACATTGATGTGCGATATCCGTTACGCCTCCACCCGGGCGAGATTCGGACAGCGGGAAATCGCCCTGTCGCTGACGCCGATTCTGGATCCCCTCTGGCGGGTGATCGGTTTGGGGCGGGCTCTGGAAGTGGCCCTGACGGGAAGAATATATGATGCCGACGAAGCGGAACGGATGGGTTATGTCAGTCAGGTGTTTCCGGAAGGAGAACTCTTGTCGTCGGTCATGGAAATCGCCCGCAGCATGGCAACCTACGACCGGGGGTGCCTGAAAGAGACGAAACAGCTGGGCCATACGCTGCTGAATCAGGATATTGACAAGGCCATGCGGATTCAGGAATGGCTCTTCCGGACCTATATCGGGTCCGAAGACAATCATGAGCGGATCGATGCCCTGCTGGCCAGTATGAAGAAAAAATAGGGAATATAGCGGTATCAAAGCATCGACAGTCGATCATATTAAGGAATTCCTCATGCGGGCCAACGTAAACAACATCTTAAAAACCCTGGAAAGGATGGCCGACCTTGAACGGGCCGTCGCTGAATTTTATAAAACGGCGGCGGAGGCATTCCCGGATGATGCGCCGTTTTGGAAACAACTATCCAAAGCGGAAGTCAAGCATGCCGATTATATCGGAAGGATGGCGGATATTTTAAAGAGAAAGCCTGAGAAGTTTGAAGGAGGTCGCCCCTTTAATGTGACGGCGGCTGAATTTTTCATTGCCAATTTAAAAAAATCACAAGAGCAGTTGAAAATAGGCGGTTTTAATAAAAAACAACTTCTTTTTACCGCCCTTGATACGGAACAGGCCATTCTGGAATCGAAGTATGCGGAGATATTGGATACAAAAGATGTGGAGTATCAGACACTGATTTCAGAAATCGCCGTGGAGACGGACCAGCATAAGCAGTCCATACTGGATAAGATCGATGAAATCAAATAATCCGGGGGTTACGCCGATTGACATCGGCATAACCCCCGGATGGCGGTCAGTCTGTTTTTTTCTGCCAAGGCGGGCAAGTCAGGACCGTCCTCTAATCTGTCCAAATTTAAAAATCGATGTCTTTACCTTCATAGGCATGTCGCAATATCTGTTCGCATTCCTGCTCCGTCATGGGACGCGGGCTTAAATAGGTTTCAACATCCTCCATTGTATACAGCATGAGGTCTTTCATCTTTGTCTCAAAATCGTTCTTGGAGATCCCCAAATCTTTTATGGCGAGAGGGACATCCAACATGGCACACAGGTCCCGGAATTTTTTGATAAGATTTTTCAAGCTTTCTTCTTTGGACGGTTTTTTAACCTCCAGGGCTTTGCACAAGGGGAGGTACCGGTCCGTGACGGATCGATAAAATTGAAACGCATAGGGAATGAACAGGCCGACGGCGACACCGTGATGGATATTAAAGAGGGACCCGACGGAATGGCCAAAGCTGTGGGTCAACGAAACGCCGCTCTGGCCGAAGGCCATGCCGGCCATGCTAGCCGCGACGATCATTTGGTATCTGGCTTCTTTATCCTCGCCGTTTTTGTAGGCACGGGGCAGATAGGTGAATGCCGCTTCCGTGGCGGCGACAGCGAGGGCGTCCGTCATTTCATTGCCTCCGCCGACCAGGATGCAATCCATGGCATGAGCCAGGACATCAAGCCCTGTTCCGGCCGTCAATTTGGGAGGCATGGTCATGGTGAATTCAGGTACCAGGACGGCGAAGTCCGGCAATAGGTCGGCGTTCATAATCGGTATCTTCCGATGGCTCTTTGTATCGTGGGCCACCAGGGCGGCTGTGCATTCCGATCCCGTGCCGCTTGTGGTGGGTATGGCAGCAAAAACGGCCTTTTTTCTTAAACCCAGAGGAAGAAAAGGACTAACCATGCCCAGATCGGTAATGTCGGGCCGCTCATAAAGCACCCAGGCCCCTTTTGCGCCGTCAATCACCGAGCCGCCACCGACGGCGATAATCAGATCAGGTTCGAATACCATCATGGACCGTACCGCTTCCGCCACATTGTCCAGGGGGGCTTCGGGCGCTGCCTTGTCCCAAATGGTTGTTTGAAAACCATTGGCTTCCAGAGCTTTGGCAACGGTTGCTGCCGATATTTTGCCGAAAGCATCGGTCTCGATAAAGGCTTTTTTCTTTGGACACTTTTCGCCAAAGGCGGCTACTGCGTTGGGTCCCATCACGGGACCTTCAGGGAGAACTGCGGAGCCCATAAATATCCTGGGTGATGAAAATCGGGAAGCAATGCCTCTTACGGCAGATGATTTAGCCAATGGTAGCAATTCTTTAACTTTCGGATGGGTAAACCAGTAATGCATGATGAACCTCCTTGTTTTGTCTATGTTCTTTTCTTTTTGATTTTTTTGCTGTTTTTTATTCGTGAATGCTCTTTTTCCCGGAGGAGCCGAGTGATATCTTTTTGCCTTCTTGTTATCCGTTCTTTGGCCATGCCATGACCCCTTCGAATTTATGTAATTTACCTATGGAGAAAAAAGATCCAAATGTCAAAAAATATTACTTTGCATAATTTAGACCTATTGACAAAGAACCTTTGTCCTACCTATAATTATTTTGCATTAAACGAATACCCCTTCATTCTTAGTCGGGCGTTTGAGAAAGATATTGCACTTATGGAAATGAACATCGTGTTGTGGATCGGTGCCTTTGCCATTGCCTTTGTCATTGGTATGTTGATGGGAATCTTCGGGGTGGGTGGCGGTTTTATGATGACGCCGGCCCTGATGGTTATGTTGGGTGTTCCCGGCCCGATCGCCGTCGGGACCGATGTGGCGGCCATTTTAGTCAACAGCAGTTTTGCCCTTTTTAGAAGACGCAATACCCAAACGGTTGATGTCAAACTCGCCGTAACTATTGCCGTGGGCAGTATCATCGGCGTCTGGATCGGGGTTGCCCTGTTGGTTTACCTCAAGCATATGTCTCCGCTGATAATCAATGGCCGGGAAGTCGCGGCGGTCCAATATCTGCTGTTATGGGCGTTTATCGTATTGCTGACCTGTATAGCCGGGTATTTATGGTCCGATTATCGACGGTCTTCCGGCGTGGCACCGATTAAAAGAGTCGGTTTATTGGTAAAATGGACGTTGCCGCCCTATGGTCGCTTTGATTCTCTGGAAGAACCGAAACTCTCGATGTCCGCCTTGGTCCTCTTGGGAATTGTTGTGGGATTCACCACCGGTCTCATGGGGGTCGGAGGCGGTGTCATCTATCTGCCGGCTTTGGTTTATCTTGTCGGCCAAAGAACCGTCAAGGCTTCCGGTACCAGTTTGCTGCTCGTCTGGATTTCCTCCCTGATGGCCGTTTTTCTTAATTTACGCGCCGGCAATATTCACTTGATATTGTTTTTGGCCCTGATCGGCGGCGGCTTGTGCGGGACCTTTTTGGGAACGAAGATCGGTTTGAAAATGACCGGTCCGAAAATCAGGCAGTACTTTGTTTATGTTCTGATTGCCGCTATTCTCTTGGTTGTTTATGAAGTGTTGCGATTGACCTTCAGCTCTATTCATTAAGATTTTGATAGCTATTGAATGAATACCCCATCATCAACCCGAAAAAAATCTTGACTTTTCAAGAAATCATTTGATAGAAGGTGTGCTACTTTCGCTCAGTGCACTTTACACACATCGATGCTTGCCTTTAGGATTTTATGTTTTAGGGTAAGTTCTCTGCTCATAGCATGTTTACCGCCTCAGGCGGACTTTTTTAAAACAAGATGAAACAGGATCGGTTTTAGATCGTTCAGTTCGAGTTTAAGGAAGGACATGTAAAAAGGCGCCTTTATCACCGATTAAATTTGCCCTCACGGGTGTCTTTTCACACTTTTCCATATTTCAAACAACTTAATAGCTTGAAAGGAGAAAAGGCGATGAAGAAACGTACCTTTGGATGGAACGTGATGTTGATCGCGTGTCTGATCATGGCGATCTCTCTCCCCGCTTGGGGGAAAACCATTAAGATCGGGGTTATCGGTCCGATGCAGAGTTTGGAAGGCAGAGACCATTGGAATGGGGCCACGATGGCGGCCGACGAGATCAATGCCGAAGGAGGCGTAAAAGTCGGCAAGGTGAAAATGAAGATCGAGCTGATTAAATGCGACTCAAATGAAGATAAAAACATCACCGATGCCGCGAACGCCATGGAGCGATTAATAACCAACGACAGAGTGGATTTGATCGTCGGCGGTTTCCGGACCGAGGCCGTTTTTCCTATGCAGGACATTGCCATGGACTATAAAAAGATCTTCATCGGCTGCGGGGCCGCCACCGATGAACTCTGCAATCGGGTCGGCAAAGATTATAAACGTTACAAATACTTCTTCCGGGGCACCCCCTTCAAATCCAGTTATCTGGCAAAAACCAGCATCATGCATCTGATCGCTTGCGCGGGAGTCATTAAAAAAGAATTGGATGTCCCTATCAAAGTCGCTCTTGTGGCTGAGAAACTGTCCTGGACGGAAGGCATGGTCAAGTTGATCCAAGGCTACGTTCCCAAGTTGGGCTATGAGTTGGTCGGGACATGGCAGCCATCCGCCCGGGCCACGGATGTCACCGCTGAGCTTTCAGCCATCCAGAAGAGCGGGGCTAACGTGATCTTTACCGTTTTTTCAGGAATGGTCGGAATTACCTTTGCTCGTCAGGCCGGAGAATTCAAGATCCCGGCCCTGCAGGTGGGCATCAATGTCGAGTCCCAAAAGGAAGGTTTCTGGGAAGCCACCAAGGGGATGGGAAATTATGTCTTTACCATGAATACTTACGTCCGGGGGATTGAACAAAATGAACTGACAGGACCCTATATGGAAAGCTACCTTAAAAGATATCAACAGGTTCCGACCTATACGGCTGACACCTATGCCGCCATCAAATATGCCCTTGTCCCGTCTATCGAGGCCGTCGGTTCTCTTAACGCGGACAAGATCGTCGCCCATCTGGAAGCCCGTGAATACAAGGTGCCCAGCGGCGTCATCAAATATGAAAAGAACAATGAAGGGGTCTACACCCATGATTTAACCTGGGGTCCGGGTTATCTGACCAGCCTCGGCTGCCAGTGGCAGGACGGAAAGCTTGTCGGTGTTTGGCCTAATAATTGGATGCCGGATCCAAAAAACCACCCTGATCTGAAGATAACATACAAAGGGATGGTCCCGATTAAGCTGCCGCCCTGGATGAAAAAGTAACATAAAAACAGATAAAGATTCAAGGGGCGAAGATTAAACGGGAATTCCGCATCTTCCCCCTTGAATCCATACATTCCTATCTCAAATTCATATTTTTCTGAGGTCCTATGAATATACTCATTACCGGTCTCATCACAGGCAGTATGCTGGCGTTGTTGGCCATCGGGTTCTCCCTGATTTTCGGCGTGGCCCGCATCATCAACATCGCCCACACCGCCTTTTATATGGTCGCGGCCTACTGTATCTTTTTCCTGTCCATCCGGCTCGGGCTTAATCCCTTTTTGTCCATGTTGATCGCTGTTACCCTGGTCACCGTGACTGGTTTAGTGGTTTATAAATTAGTCATCGACCCGATACGCGAACACGAGGGGGCGGTCCTCATTGCCACCATCGCCCTGGCCATGTTCCTTCAAGAGGTTATCCTCCAACTCTTCACCGGAGATTACCGGAGCATTGATTTCATGATCGGCGGGTTTTTCACTATTGGGGGATACAAAATATTTTATCAGCAGCTGTTGACCTTCGGTGTGGTGTTGATCATTCTGCTGGCTCTCTGGTTCCTTTTGATGAAAACGCGATTGGGCCTGGCCATCCGCTCCATGGCCGAAGATCGGGAAGTGGCCAATCTCATGGGCATGAATGAGAGCCGTCTGGCCATGATTACCCTGGCTATCTCGGTCGCCCTGGCCGGAATTACCGGGGTGGTTATAGGACCGCTGATGGTCCTTAATCCTCACATGTGGGAGGATCCCTTGATTATCATGATGGCCGTTGTCGTCTTGGGCGGCCTGGGCAGCATCAAGGGAAGTTTTGTCGCCGCCTTTATTCTGGGGTTCACTGAGGCTTTGGTGGTTTTCCTGGTCCCGACGGGGGCCTTTCTAAAGGGCCCCGTGGCTTTGATCATCATGATTCTGGTTCTGTTGATACGGCCGGAAGGTCTATTCGGTGTCGCGTTTGAGGAGGAGAGGTAACCATGGAGTTAATTATATTCTATTTTAAAAAATTGTTTAAAATCCTCCGCAATGAGGTGCTGGTCCTCCCCAGCCGGGTCGTTGTCGGCATCTTTTTCATCGTCCTTCTCGGTCTGCCTCTGATCACGCAGGATCCTTATATTATTAGAATCGTTATTCTGACCAGTATCTTTGCCATCTTTGCCGCCAGTTGGGACTTGCTGTCCGGGTTCACGGGCCAGATGAATTTCGGTCACGCCCTCTTCTTCGGCGTGGGGGCTTACTCCTCTGCCATTTTGAATATTCATTTTCATCTTTCCCCCTGGGGAACCGTGCCTTTGGGGGCCGTGGTTGCGGTCCTCGCCGGTCTTATTGTCGGGATTCCGTGCCTGCGACTGAAACATACGTATCTGGCCTTGACCACTTTGGCCTTCCCGCTCATTTTACTGGGAGTCATTATTGCCCTTCCCGATATCTCCGGAGGGGAATTGGGAATGACCGGGTTAACGCGCATTACCAACTCACTGCTCGGTAACTATTATCTCCATGTCGTCACCTTTCTTGTCCTGGCCATCATCATGTGGAAAATCACCGATTCCAATACGGGCATTATCTTCCACGCCATCCGTGAGGATGAACTGGCCGTTAAGGCCTCCGGTATCAATACTATTTTTTATAAACTTCTGGCATTCTGTTTGAGCGGTTTTTTCGCCGGCATTGCCGGCGGTCTTTACGCCCACTACATGCGGATTGCAGGTCCTTCCACGCTGGAGCTCAGTTTGTCCTTTACCGTGGTCATCTATGCGATCTTCGGAGGCGCGGCAACCATCTATGGCCCCATAGCGGCGGTGTTCATCCTCTTCCCCCTGCTGGAAGTCTTCCGCATTTGGCCTGAATATCGAATGATGCTCTTTGCGGCTGTTGTCCTCATTATCCTGCTGTACATGCCGGAAGGTCTAATCCACTGGATTAGAGACAAGATCGAGAAAGAATGTCCCCGGTGTAAAGTCAGAAATGTGGCAACGAGAAAAACCTGCCGGATTTGCACCGCCAATTTGGATTGAAAATTTTTTATAAGAAGGAACTTGTCATGAACCCCAAAGAAATTTACTTATCGAAACCCTGGCTGAAATATTACTCGCCGGGCGTGCCGGAGGAAGTCGAAATCCCCGACATATCCGTGCCGCAGCTTTTTGAAGAGGTCGTCGGAAAGTACGGCAAAAAGACCTTTGTGATCTTTTACGGCAAAAAACTAACCTATCTGGAAATAAAGGATTCAGTCGATCGCATGGCCACAGCCCTGTCGGATCTCGGCATTAAGAAGGGGCATACGGTTGCACTATATCTCCTGAACAGCCCCCAATACATCATTTCCTATTTGGCCATTCTCCGTCTGGGCGCCAAGGTGACCCCCATCAGCCCCGTTTACACGAGCATCGAAGTCAAACACCAGGTTGAAGACAGTGAAGCCAAGACGGCCATCTGCCAGGATATCCTTTATGACAATCTTGACAAGGCGAACGTCGATCTGGATCAGGTCATCCTGACCAGCATCGGGGAATATCTGCCCGCCCTGAAGAAGCTCTTCGGCGGCAAGGGAACGCAGGCCAAGGAATATGAAGGCGTCCCGGCCGCCACGGTCGAATCGATTACAAAATATAAGGCCTACGGCTTTCAGGACCTCCTGAAAAAATATCCTCCTAATCCGCCTCAGGTAGAAATCGATCCCGCAAGGGATCTGGCCGTATTACCGTATACCGGTGGCACGACGGGCCTCCCTAAAGCGGCCATGTTGACCCACCGCAATCTGATCGCCCTTACCAATCAGACCCAGAGCTTCTGGACCATTTTTGACGAGGGAAAGGAAGTGGTCATCGCCTTCCTGCCGTTCTTTCATATTTACGGTCAGGTTGTCGTGATGTTGAGCGGTATGTCTCAAGGGTCGACTTTGGTTTTATTCACCACGCCGGACATTGAAGAGATTATTTCGGCCATGGAACGGTATCAGGCCTCGGCGTTCTATGGCGTGCCGACTCTTTTTCAATTTTTGACGGAATACGAAAAGACCGACCGGATCAACTGGAAAAAGCTTAAATTGATCGCCTGTGGGGCCGATACCCTTCATGATTCAACCACCAGTGCCTGGGAAAAAAGAACCGGTGCGACAATTTTCGAAGGATATGGCATGACCGAAACCACCGCCGTAAGCCACAGCAGTCCCTATGAACGTCCCAAAAAGGGATCGTTCGGCATACCGATTCCCAACATCAAAGCCGCCATCATCGATCATGAAAGTACCGAATTTATCCCCGTGGGGGAAGTGGGAGAGATGATATTAAACGGGCCGAACATCATGCAAGGTTACTGGAAAAGGCCCGAGGGAACGGCGGAATCCATGATAGAAATCGACGGCGATATTTGGCTCAGGACAGGCGATCTGGTCAGTATGGATGAGGAGGGGTATTTTCATTTCTTCGACCGCAAACGGGATCTGATCAAGTACAAGGGATATTCCGTCTTCGCCCGGCACGTGGAAGAGGTCCTTTATCAGCACCCGCAAATCAAGGCTGCCGGCGTGGTCGGGGTCCCCGATCCCGCAGTGGGTGCCATCATCAAGGCTTATGTCGTTCTGGAAAGTGAGGCCCGGGGCAAAATCTCGGAGGAGGAGATCATCGCCTTTTGTCATGAGAAACTGGCCCACTATAAGGTGCCGAAGATCATCGAGTTCCGCGGCGAGTTGCCCAAGACCGATGTGGGCAAAGTCTCCCGCCGCGAATTAAGAGAAGAGAGTGAGGACGCCTGATATGGCAGAACCGTTGCTGAAAGTGGAAGCGGTGAGCAAAAGTTTCGGGGGACTGAAGGCGGTCAATGACGTATCTTTCCGTATGGAGCAAAAAGAGGTATTGGGCCTCATCGGGCCCAACGGGGCCGGCAAAACAACCCTCTTGCGCCTGCTGACGGGCATTTTGAAACCCGATTCGGGAAGCGTTCAATTTAAAGGAAAAGAGCTGGTGGGACGCAATATCTGGAACATCGTTAATCTCGGCGTGGCGTGCACGTTTCAGAATATGCGGCCGTTTCGGCGGCTACCCATCATCGCCAATGTCATGGTTTCCTGCCTTTCTCCCCGGTCACACGGCAAGGGTGAATGGATCAAAAAGGTGGAGACGAAGGCCATGGACGCCCTGGAATTCGCCGGCATTTCGGACATGGCCCTGGAAAAGGCCTCCGTCCTGTCCCAGGGCGATCTGAAACGCCTGGAAGTAGCCCGCGCTATAGCGTCGGACCCGGAGCTGCTCCTCCTGGACGAGCCTTTTGGGGGCTTAAGCCCGGCGGAAACGGATCTGATGGCAAAGTCCATCCGGCGGCTCCACAAGGGCGGTCGTTTCGGACGGTTGCACAGCGAGGGACCGGCCATGATTATTGTCGAACATAAACTGCAACAGTTGATGAAGATCGTCGATCGTATCATTGTTTTGAATTTCGGAACCCTTTTGGCTGAAGGGGCGCCTGAAGAAATTGTCAACAATCCTCAGGTGATCGAAGCCTATCTGGGCAAGGGAGGAGATCAGTAGTCGTGCTTTTAGAAATCGAACATTTAATCGTCCGCTATGAGAAGGCCGTGCTCATCAACGATATCAGCATGGGCGTGGATAAAGGGGAACTGGTCAGTCTGGTAGGCCCCAACGGGGCGGGAAAATCAACCACCCTTCGGGCGATTACAGGGCTGGTCGCCTGGGAGAAAGAAATCAAGCGCCGCTCCACGGAGGGCGACATTGTTATGGAAGGAACGGTCACCTTCAACGGCGAACGCATCGATGCTGTGCCGGCGCACGAAATTGTTAAGCGGGGGTTGGTCCTCTGCCCGGAAAGGCGGAGGCCTTTTCGGGAATTAACGGTCCTGGAAAATCTTTGGGCCGGGGCCTATCTGGAAAAAGACAACCATAAAAGCGAGGAACGATTAGGCAAGGTTTACGACCTGTTTCCCGTTCTCAAGGAACGCTCCAAGCAGATCTCCGGCACCCTTTCCGGTGGGGAACAGCAGATGCTGGCCATTGGCAGGGCCCTCATGTCGGAGCCGAAACTGCTTTGCATCGACGAACCGTCAACCGGGCTTTCTCCCCTGCTGCGTCAGGAGGTTTTTGATAAGATCATGCAGCTCAAAAGCATGGGGATTACCATCCTGCTGGTGGAACAGGAAGTCAGTACGGTTTTCAAAATGACAACGCGAAATTATGTTTTGTCTTCCGGTAAAATTATCGCTCAGGGTTCCGGTGACGAGTTGCTGGAAAACGAAGTGATCCGGAAGACCTACCTCGGGCTTTAAGGCATATCATAAAACCATGGACGTATCCAAAACCCCGGAGCAACCCACCTGAGAGCAATTTCATCGTCGTTTCATCACCACGAATCGTTTCGGTTTTATATTCCCGTTTCTAATTTTTTATTAAGTTTGATTGTCGGAGATGGCTCCTTGCCTTTAATTATAATATGGTAACTCAACTTTCGCAGGAGCGAAATATCTATAACATATTGAAATAATTAGTAGTATAGCGTCACAAAGTGTGATATATAGGTTTTG
>JAFGLN010000072.1 GCA_016928025.1 Deltaproteobacteria bacterium | reverse complement strand
TTGTTGACCATATCTTATCTCCTTCTCGATTATGGCAGACTAACATGCACCTTATTGCACTGTCCAGTTTCTGGGGAGTATTATAGTGGGCAATAAGAAGTCAATGCGAAAAGTCGTGGAAGTCTGGCTAAGAGACGAAGAACAACCTCTTCTTCTAGAACAATATTTTGCTAAGTCGAGTGATCCATATGGTAAGAAAAGAGAGTTCATCCGTAACATAAGTGACAGAATCTTTGGAAACGGAATCATGGTTATTTGTGGAGAAAGTAATATAGCAAACTTTGCACCGAAAAAAGGAAATTTTAAAGACCCTTTTAGTTTTAACGATATTCTTAAATCAAACGAGGTCAAGTTCATATTCAATCCTCTTCATGACTATATGACCCGTTATGAAATGAAGAAAAAACGTGGTTACTATTCAAGAGGCCAAAGGGCCGTGATCACGGTTTGGAATCAAGGAAAGAGGAAGGGTGAAGCCGCTGTCCCATGGACATTATTTTATAATGGTAAAGACGTTACAGGACAGGTGCAGGAAATTCCTTGTCAGATACCAACGAGACCGGATATTCGTATAGGGATATTGCCTGATATTATTTAGGCTGGTATCTGCCCACAAGACTAACAGTAAAGGTGAAATGATATGATGCAGTTTGATGAAAGATTAATCAAAAAAGAACATGTAGAAAAAGCAATAAAATATTATTTGGATACTAAACCAGAGCATTCAAAAGCAAGAAGTGCTTTTCTAATGCATGATGGCGTCAAATTACCTGCTAAATTTATAATTCGTCTCGCATACAAAGAAGTATCTGGCTATCTGCCCCCTTCAGAGTCGTTGACTGGTGGCAGAGCCAGCGTACGTGTATTGATTGCTCTCGGCTTTAACGCCATTTATGAGAAAGTGAAAGGAAGGGCAAATAGGAATCCCGTTAAGAATGCGCGGCGAAGTGCCTTTAAAGAAATTTTAGAAAAGCATTTCGGGAAAGTTGAATTGGAAAAAAAGTTTCCGGATATTCGTATTCCTGATTTATTAAACAGAACTTCTATGGATATGGAACTTCGTTTTATACTCGATAAAATTGAATCTTTTCGCGAAATGAAAATAAAGAAATGGCGCAAAAACGGAAAACTTTCTTTTGATTTCTTTATACCAGCAAAGAATATCGTCATTGAATTTGACGAACGTCAGCATTTTACTTTACCAAGAGCAGTCAGTTTAAAGGCTTACCCAGACAGAACAAAGCTTGGTTTTGATAAAGGGAAGTGGATTAAGCTGTGTGAAGACATCAATGCCGGTGATAATTCCCCTGAATATCGTGATGAGCAGAGAGCATTTTATGACGCAATCCGCGACATCATGGCACCTCGGATGGGTTTGAAGCCGGTGATCAGAATCTTTGAATCCGAAGTCCTTTGGGAAAAGGAAGGCGAATCTTCACCCAAAGCAAAGGAGATATTGAGGCAGATAAAAAATATGTAAAATCCTCAGACGTTACTTTCAGTCAAAAATGCGCCCCTCAACATTGAGCGTTTCATTGCATAATGTTCACTTGTTATTTGATTGAGAGATACTCTCTTTGTAGGTGTTGTAAATAACCAGGATATTATGCTTTTTCACTGATCACGATTGTGCATTATCAATCGTAACGTGCCACTCATTCTATTTTCCCCAAAACCCTGACTTAAATAAGTTAGTCTGAAGCTCACGAAAAGAATGCGTAATTTCCGCGCAATAAATTTCAATGTCCGCCATGCCTTTGATTAATATTTTGATTAAATGAGTTTGTGCCCCCCACCCCCTATAATCCCCTACCCCCCGGAAATCTCAACGGGGCTCGGCGAGAGACCAGAGACATTCGAATTCGGCAGCGAAGGCGGCGATGAGATCGACGGCGGATGAAGCAGTGCATGGAAAAGTGTTGGGTGTGGCGTCGATGAAGATGGCCGCTTCGTAGTTGCGGAACTCCGAGTCGTTCGTGTAATTGTAGCTGCCCGATATGAGACGGCTGCCGTCGATGATCATGAATTTGTGGTGCAGGCAGCCGCGTTTGAGTTTGATGAAGCGGACGTCGATGCCGTTTTCGATGAGCCATTCGTCAATGGAATATGATTTCCGGGCAATGTCAAAATCAAGGATCACACGGACTTTGATGCCCCGCTTCATGGCGCTGACCAGGGCCTTTCCCAGGTACTTCGAGGAGAAGGCGTAGGCGGCGACGTTGATTTCCTTTGCCGCCGCCTGCGTCAGCCTTGACAGTTCTTTGGAGATGCCGCCCTTCGGGGAAAAGAGGACCTTGAACGCCGGTGAAGATTTCAGCGATTTCGAAGCCGGTGGCTTCCTATTTCTTCTTTTCACCCTCGTTGAGGCATTCATCGTTTTCTCCTTTATTAACGTTTCTTCCAGCCCTTTTTGGCTGCCGGTTTTTTTGTGGCAGACTTGGCCGTCTTACCTGACCGGGCCTCTGTAGACGGCGCGATGCTGTCCTTCCAGGTTTTGGAGACCTTGAAACCGATCCGGTGGCCTGCCGGGATGTCGATGGCTTCGCCCGTCGCCGGATTCCGGCCCTGGCGAGCCGCAGTCTCCTTCATCGTGAAACTGCCGAACATGGCAATCTGGACCCTGCCGCTCTGCTTGAGGAGTTCGCTGAGCCCCTCCCGTACCGCTTTGATGGCCTCGTGGGCATTCTCCTTCGTAATGCCCGCCTTCGCTGCTACAACTTTCACGAGGTCCTGCATGCCCGCGCCGGCCATTCTTCCCTTCTTCACCATTTGCTTTCACCTCCTTTCTTCTCAAAATGCCGCCCCTTCTCATGGATGGGCGGGGAAAATATCTGTTTCAAAATGCCGCCGATAAGCGCCTCAATGCTGAAAGACTGTCATAGCCACCAGATAGAGAATAAAGCCGATGGAGCCCATGATCAGGGCGCCGAAGATCCATCCCATCTTCTGGATGAACTGACCGATGAAGCGGGCGGCCCACTTGGAGGGGATGATCCCGGCCTCCAGGGCCTCGATCCGCTCCTTGAAGCTCCCGATTTTTTCTGTATGGTCGCAGCAGGGCAGGCCCTCAACAGTGAGGGTGATCCGCTTGACCTCCGCGATGAGGTCTTTCATGGCGTGCCGGTCGGCAAGCAGGTTCACCTCGTAGGCCTGCTTCAGGAGAGAGATGGACTTATCCAGGGCGGCATACTGCTTTTGCAGTTCCTCCGTATGACAGGAGAGCTTCGTGATACTCTCCACGAGAAGCTGGGCGTACATGGCGAATCCGCCTTCCGGTGTTTCGGTCATGGGTTCTCCTTTTCGTTCTGATAATCAGCCCAGATGCGATCGACATACGCGACGATCTGCCGATGATCCGGCCGACGTCCGTTGACGGAGCAGTCCGCGCTTTCGAGATAACGCTTCACGCCCTCCCAGGTCTGCCAGGGGGCATCTTCCTTTCGGGCCAGTGCAATGGCCCGGTTAATGTAACCCCGACCGCCGTTGTAGGAGGCCAGGGCGAACTTCAGGCGCTCATGGATGCCGGAGATTTCACGGAGGCGGTCAAACTGTCGCCAGAGATAGATGATGCCTGCCCGGATATTTTCATCCGGATCGAAGAGCATGGCCTTTGTGACGCCAAGGGATTGGCCAGTCGCCGGCATGATCTGCATCAAACCGATAGCGCCGCAGGAGGAAACGGCCCGCGGATTGAAGGCGCTCTCCTGCCGTATCTGGCACTTGATAAGTCTCCAGTCCAGGGATGGCCATAATCTTGCTGCCCAGTATTGAATCAGGCTGTCCCAGCGGTCGTCGGCGTTCATGACAGGTACCTCTCAAGGAAGATGGCCCAGGGGCAATCGTTCGCAAAGTCAAGCCGCCGATAGGCTAAATTCATGGCGTCCGCGGGGAAGTAGATAGAAAGACCTTTAGTGCCTGAAACATTCGCCCCCAATTTGCCGTGACAGAGAATGGCTTTTGCCTTGCCGGTCCGGAGGGCGGCGATGAGGGCGTTGGCCTTCTCCCGGATGGCGCCCCGGTTTTTGCTGCTGAGTCTTCGGGCAAAGGCATAAAGATCGATGTAGTTGTCGCCAAAGAATATGGGAGATTGCTTCCAGGCCGACCGGATCAGATTGCGATTTCCGGGAAGATCGGACAGAAGGTCCTGAACCAGGGGAGTGAGAGCCTGGACGATCTCCGTCGTGGCAGCCGCATTGATGGCAGACTGGGTGACGGCGTCGCCGGAGTCTTCATAAGAGGCGATATACTGCTTGACCACCTCCTTCGCGATGATATGGGTTTTGCGCCGGGGATAAGCGGTCAGGAAATTGAGGATCTCCGCATAGGGCCAGCCGTCGCAGGGCTCCTCGATCTCGGAGCCGATGATGATCTCGACGGAATTCCGGAGCTGCCAGGCCACCTCCAGCATGGTCATAAAGCAGGCGTCCATGCCGAGGATGTCGATCTTCTTACCGATGACAGAGCAGGCGCGGGCCAGGACGTCCTTGAGCTCTTTGTTGTCGAGGGCGTCGCCGGCAGAGGTGTCGTCATAGCATATGCTCCGATTATTGGCCGGGCCGGGGACGACGGTCTGCCCCGATGCAGCGGGTTTATGACGGAAAAGAGCACCGCGGGAAATGGATCGGTTACGATTATCGGCGACAGATTTTGATGCCACGCTCCGGCTTTTTTCATCCTCCCACCAGCCGCCGCCGTGGTTCCAGAGAATCAGGAAATACCGCGCGGCGGGATACCGTTCGACGGACCACGCGAGAAAATCTTCGAGGACCTTCGGATCGCCGGAATTCGTCTCGCCGAAGGTCTCGATGCAGTCCCGGTCGTACCCGCCGCCCTTCGTGATCAAGAAGCGCCGCGTCTTCCTGTCCGCTTCGCGGTCAAGCTGAACCAGGATGTTGACGTCTTTCGTCGAGCCTGCCTGGGCCATCTCCCTGATGTCCCCCAGGGCCGCGCCATCAAGATTGTTGTCTCCGGCGATATAGACCATGACCGTCCATTTTGCCGTGCCGCCGCTCTGAATCGCTGCCTTTGCCATCGTCGTGCCCCTTTCCGCCCCGTAATGCCGGGGCTGAGAATTTAGGGCCGATGGTAAAGGTTCAGGTATTGAAAAAGCAAAGAAGGTGGGCGTTTATAGACGCTATAGACAGAGAAACTGAATTGTTGATGGATAATAGTTACAGTGTGTGGTCAATTAACGTCGGCACACTTGACATTTTGCCGACGTTAATGTACCATGCCTTTCCATGAATACAGCCAGAGAAAAAGCCATTGAAACGATCAGGGAACAGGGAGGGATTATCCGGACCCACGAGGCTCTTCGCCGAGGGATTCACCGAAGAACCCTGTACGGCCTCCGCGATGAGGGCACACTGATTGCAACCTCACGGGGCCTCTACCAGCTGGCCGAGATGGAAAACTTTCCCACGGAAATCGATCTCGTCAACGTGGCCAAGCTCGTCCCACACGGTGTTATCTGCCTTATCTCTGCTCTATCCTTTCACGAACTGACCACCCAGATCCCGCATGAAATCTGGCTCGCTGTGGAAAGAAAAGCCCGTAAACCCAAGGTGACTTATCCGCCGGTCCGTTCCATTTTCTTTACCGGTCCCTGTTTTCACGAGGGCATCGAGATGCATCGCATCATGGAGCAGGATATTCGGATATACAACGCCTCCAAGACGGTGATCGATTGCTTTCGCTGGCGAAACGCCGTTGGGCTCGACGTTGCTTTGGAGGCGGTCCGGTCTTACCTGAAGAGACGTGAGGCAAGTCTATCTCAACTGATGGAATACGCCAAACTCTGCAAGGTGGAAAAGCTTGTCACGCCTTACCTGGAGGCCATGACACCATGAGCCCCGAACCGGTCAGGAATGTCGCCGCCTCCGTAAGAAACCGGCTTTTGGCCATGGCCCGTCAAAGCGGGAAGCCGTTTCAATCCCTTCTGACACACTATGCGTTGGAGCGCTTTCTCTTCCGGTTGTCCCTACTGCCTCTGAAAGAAAGGTTCATCCTGAAGGGCGGCCTTCTGCTGGTAGGCATGGGTCTCCCCCAGGCAAGGACAACGCGGGATATCGATTTTCTGGGTCTCGGATCGGGAAATATCGACGCTGTCGGCGCGTCAATCCGTGAGATTGGAGGTGTGGTGCTTAATGACGGCCTTGTCTATAACTTTGAACGTTTGAGCGCAGAGACGATGGCTGAGGATGCGGAATATCCCGGGATAAGGCTCAAGTTTGACGCCTGGCTCGGCAAGGCGAGAATCCCCATGCAGATCGATGTCGGATTCGGCGATATCATGATTCCCGAAGCACGTGATATGACATTATCGACGTTGTTGGATATGGAACCGCCTGTCGTTAAAGCCTATGGTGTCGAGACGATTATCGCGGAAAAATTCGAGGCATCGTTGGATCTGGTGGAACTGAACAGCCGAATGAAGGATTTTTATGACATCTGGATGTTGAGCCGTGCCTATCCGTTTCAGGGATTGACGCTTCAGGAGGCGGTCGTAGCCACTTGTGAGCGGAGGTCAACGCCTCTGAGTTCTCGCGCGGTGGTCTTTTCCAAAGAATTTGCCGAGAGGACCGACAAGCAGGCTCAATGGAAGACTTTCCTAAAGAAGATTCAGCTTCCGGACGTACCGAAAGATTTCTCGACGATCATGAAAGATTTTGGTGAATTCCTATATCCGGTCACCGAGGCAAGCGAAAACCATCGACGCTTCGAAGAGAAATGGTTGCCCGGGGGATCCTGGCAGCCCGCAATTGAAAATAATTTTAGAACAACCAGCTCGCATGTTACTTAATGGAAAGGGCATAGGTTCAGGTGACGATAAAAGATTAACGATTCCCGCCAAATTTCCCCCTGCATTTTGGTACGCAAAATCAGTACATAATAACGAATTGTTACAAAGAGGAGCATGCATTACAGGTCCAATGGATTAGTTTCCGGTTCTTAAGGTTGCAACTTTGGGAGAAAAAGGGATACGAATCCAAAATTCAGGAATAGGGGAGGGAAATATTAAGAATTATGGATCGAAAGAAATGGGAATACGAAAATATTTTGAAGGAACACAACCTGGAGAACAGATTCGATAAGTTTCTAAGATATATACTCGACATGTTGAAGAGAAAGTATGCTAACTCGGTTGGGTCTTCAATCTCATGCAATATAAAGTTGGCGGGCGGGGGCGAATGTGCTCTGGTTTATAATCCGCAATATCGCTCAAAACATCCAAAACTTATTTTACATATACCCAGTCTTCACGAGACGGGATGTGATGATTCTCCTCATTTTGTTATGATGGCCGTCATTGCGAAGATGATTCTAGAAAAAGATCCGGATTTTGAATCACTTATTGCTAGAAAAATCCGTAACTATGCATCTTCGTTTGAAACTGCTGATTGCGATCCGTAGAGGGAATAATTGGGAAGGGTGCAGCGTAGTTTGCACATTTGACGCATGGTAAGAGAAAGAGGGTGAGACTATGCCGCTACTATGACGTTGAACAATGCGGACACAAGAGCGGACACAAAACACCATGTCATTTGATGATTTTAATGACTCTGGTGCAGGCTTTTACAAAATGTATAACAGTATGAATACCGGTCCAAATGACGTTCATGATCATTTCATAAGAATCATGAAATCAGCAGGTTAGATCATCAAGGCGTAACGTGTCCTGAGTGGCAAAATCGATAAATCCTTAATAATATCGGGGTGGTATGGAAGCCCTCTCACGCCGGAAACCGGGGTTCAAGTCCCCGTGGGACTACCAACTAATTAAATTAATTAAACAATAGCCTAAAACGAAAACGCTGCCGCCTTAAGCAACTTGTCAGGGCATGACTGAAATAGTGATAAGTTAAACAAATTATTACTTGACAAGAATCTATTCATTCATTAAGCATTCGAATGAACGTTCAATCTTATTTGTGGATTTGAATTTATGGCAAAAATATCTGACAAAAGGCAAGCAATATTTAACGCCACATTGAGACTTGTTTCGGAACATGGCTTTCACGGAACGTCGATAGCGATGATTTATAAAGAAGCAGGAGTTTCAGCCGGTAGTGTCTATCATTATTTTTCCAGCAAGGATGAACTGGTTGTTGAACTCTACAAGGAACTCAAAAAGAAAATTGCTAAAGAAGTACGAATAAATGATGATGATGATGTCCCCTTACGCCAGAAAATCTGGGAAGCTTGGGATCAAATCATTAGATATGAAATAGAAAATTCCATAGAATCTACGTTTTTAGCTCAATTTAGTAAATCCCCCTATTGCACCATGGAAATTGAAAGAGAAGTATTTATAGATTATCGGAAAATAATGGAACTCTTCGAACGTGGAATAAAAGAAATGGTGATTAAGAGGCTTCCTCCGATGGTGTATAATACATTTTCGATTGATGTTGCCCATTCCATAGCTCAGAAAAGTAAAATCGGAATGATAGAGTTAACCGAAGATTTAAAAAGAACAATTGTTGAATCAACCTGGGAAGCGATAAAGATGTAAAAAAATTTTTATTCAATAAACCGAACGAATATTCAATCTATATGGGGGAAAATAAAAGGTGGGACAAGGTCGAGCCTGCACTATGGGGCAAAGACGTTCTTATCCACTTACCATGGTGTTTGTAGGCGGTACGATATTGAAGATCAACCGGTGAAGGAACGACCTTTAGGGATACCTACGGTATATGATCGTGTATGTCAGCAGGCGATACTGGCCCGATTGGAGCTGGTATTCGATGATGTCAACTTTGAGTATCGGAAAGGAAGATCAACAAAAGATGCATTGCGTAAAATATAGCAGGCGCTGTGGGGGAAAAGGGTTTTTATCTGCTGAATTCATTAAAGGCCCTTCCCGACAGAGGATTGGGGAATCTTTGAGTAGCTTGGCGGTGACAGAAGCAGTTAGGCGTAGGGGCAAGAAAATCTTGACAATGCGTAGCATGATTATAGGAGGATGATATGAAACTTGAAAGGGATGATTTGTTGAAATTATATCGAAATATGGTCCTAACCAGAAAAACGGACGAATCCATCATCGATGGTATCAAGACCGGACGTGTAGTCAGCTTTTTCCACAGTGGGCAGGGGCATGAAGCGACGGATGTCGGCGGCGTAACTTTCCTCAGAAAAGGGGATTGGGCAATGGCGGGCGTTCGGGGACACGGCGTCGGCCAAGCTATCGCCAAAGGCTTGGCGCCGCGGGAATTTCTTGCGGAGCACTGCGGCAAAGCGACAGGCTGCTGCTTCGGCTGGTCGGGATTTCACACTGCCAATCTGGAGTTGGGACTTCCCGGATACTGGGGTACCGTCGGTACGACATTTCCCATTACGTTAGGTCTCGGCATAGCCTGTAAGAAAGACGGCAAGGGAAACGTCGTCGTCAGTTATTTCGGAGACGGCGCTTCGGGAAGGGGAACTCTTCACGAAGCGTTCAATATGACCTCTATTTACAAGCTGCCGGTCGTTTGGCTTTGCGAAAACAATATGCTGGCGATCAACATGCCTGCAAGCGAGGCGGTGGCGAGCAAAGATGTTGCCGACCTGGCGTACGGGTACAACATGCCGGGCGTCGTTGTCGACGGGCAGGACGTAGTCGCAGTAGCTGAAGCGGTTATGATCGCCGTGGAAAGAGCGCGCGCCGGCGATGGGCCGTCGCTCGTCGAATGCAAGACCTTCCGTTTCAGGCCGCATAGTGAAGGGGGGAAGATGATCCGGGGCTACCAGCCCATTCCGGAAGAGGAGATCGCAGAATGGCGGAGCAAGGACCCCATCGTTTTATTCCGGAAAAAATTGATCGAACAGGGAATCGCTGCGAACGTGGAACTCGATAAGATAGACGGGGACGCCGCCGCGGAGATCGCTGTTGCGGAAAAATTTGTGGCGGAAAGCCCCTTGGCAGATCCCGAACGTATGTTCAACAGCTTATATGCATGAGAGAGGTGAAGAACTATGGCAGATATTAATTTTGCAAGAGCAATCAGTCAGGCCCTCGATGAGGAGATGGCGAGAGATGAAAAGGTTTATATGATCGGCGAAGACGTCCGTGCGGGAGTATTTACAGCGCAGGCAGGTCTCGTACAAAAATACGGGGAAGAGAGGGTTATCGATACGCCGATCAGCGAGACGGCCATTGCCGGCTCCTGCCTCGGCGCGGCCATTGCCGGCTACCGGCCCGTAGCTGACATGATGTTCGACGATTTCATGCTGATCTGTATGGATGAAATGAAAAATGCCGCACAGTGGCGCTTTGCCAACGGCGGTTTTATAAAAGTACCCATTGTATATCGACTTCCCATGGGAGGTTATGTGGGGCTCGGCGCTGACCATTCCCGCGCCATGTTTTCACCCGTGATGCATCTTGCCGGTATGAAAGTGGTCGTACCCTCGACGCCTTATGATGCCAAAGGGCTCCTGAAGACGGCAATCCGGGATGACAATCCTGTCTGCTTCTTCGAGCACAGGCTGCTTTACAGGACCAGGGGACCCGTTCCGGAGGAAGAATACCTGATTCCCTTCGGCGTGGCCGACGTCAAGAAGGAAGGCAGCGACCTTACCATTGTCGCCCTTGGGTATATGGTGCAGTGGGCGATGGAGCTGGCCAAGGAATATGAAGCCAAGGGCGTCAGCATTGAGGTCATCGATCCGCGCACCCTGGAACCTCTCGATATCGACACAATTGTCAAATCGGTAGAGAAAACGGGGCGTGTGTTGCTGGTCGAAGAAGACATGACGCGTTGCGGCGCGACTGCCGAGATCGGCATGCAGATCATGGATCGTGCGTTCGATTCACTTGATGCACCTATCCTAAGGGTTGGGGCGAAGAACTTTCCGATTGCCGGAGGTCCGATGGAGAAGCTCATCCTTCCCAGCAAGAATGACATCATTACGGCCATCGATAAGTTGCTGGGTAGATAATAGTACGTGAGATGAGGTCTTTTGATGATGGTTGTCAGGTCTACGCTCTTGACGGGCGCGTCGAGTGCGCGGACCTGACCCCATCAAGTTTTATGGATGGCCCCAGGGAAAGATCAGCAGATGAGCAAGGTAGGCATCATATCCAATCCCGCGTCGGGCAAGGACATACGGCGGCTTATTGCCTTTGCCAGCGTCATGGATAATGTGGAGAAAACAAATCAGATAAAGCGGATCGTCATGGGCATCGATTCGACGGGGGTGGATGAAATCCTGATTATGCCCGACTATTACTGCTTCGGCCTGCGTGTTGTCTCCGATTTGAATTCAGTTCGGCTGAAAGCAAAAATTTCCGTTCTGGATATGCCCGTGACCGCAACCATGGAAGATACGGTTAACGCGGCAAAAATAATGGGCGAGATGGGAGTGGGATGCATCGTCACCCTTGGAGGCGACGGCACAAATCGCGCCGTCGCCATAGGAAGCCGAAAAACTCCTCTCGTGCCGCTGTCTACGGGTACGAATAACGTTTTTCCGATCATGGTGGAAGCCACCGTCGCCGGCATCGCTGCCGGGATTACGGCGCAGAATATTTTGAACGGCGATGGATTCTCATACATACACAAACGGCTTGCAATCATCAAGGACGGCAGGGAGATAGGCATGGCGCTGATCGATGCTGTTGTTGTGGATCAGCTTTTTGTCAGCTCACGGGCCGTATGGGAGCTGCCGGACGTGAGGCAAATTGTCTGCACAAGGGCGGATGCCAAGAATATCGGCCTAACATCCGTTGCCGGTGTTCTTCATCCCCTTGGGGCAAGAGAGGCCAAAGGATTGCATTTACGCATCGGCGACGGCGATCTAAAGGTGCGGGCGGCGGTGCTTCCCGGATTATTTGCCGATGTCGGTGTTCAGGAACTGCAAGTCCTTGATCCCGGCGATGAGGTTCAAGTTTCTCTTAAACCTTCAATAATTGCCCTGGACGGCGAGAGAGAGGTTGCCGTGCAGCCGTCAGACGATGTAAAAATCAGGATTGAGATCGACGGGCCGCCGGTGGTTGAAATTGACAAGGTCCTTTCAGCAGCAGCGGCAAAGGGTTTTTTTAAGGTCAAAAATTAGAGTTTTTATACATCATTAAACGATTCGGGGGTAATTTAGAACATGGCAACATATATTGCAATACCTAAGCTGGGCATGACCATGCAGGATGCCCAGCTTACGGAATGGAGAGTTAACGAAGGCGATTTTGTCAGCAAAGGAGATATCGTTCTTCTCATCGAGACCTCGAAGACCCAATATGAGGCGGAGGCTTTAGCGTCAGGATACGTTCACATCCTTGTACCGGCCGACGAGACAGTGCTTGTTGCAAGGGTAGTGGGTCTGATCGCGGAAACAAAGGAAGAGCTTGCCAAGCTTCAGGGCGAGCCCGTGCGGGAGATATATTCTACCGACGTTCAATCGGGAGAGGAGTCCCCGGCAGCCGCTTCCGCGGGAACTCCACCGCCTGCGGCAGAAGAAAAACAGGCCACTGCGGCTGCGCGGGGCGGCGCAGAGAAACGCGTCCGGATTTCACCGGTGGCGCGAAAGATGGCGGAAGAGCATATGATTGACATGACAACAATTGAAGGCACCGGTCCCGAAGGGCGGATTATCCGGGAGGATATCGAGAAGGCCATCGAGACGAAGAAAAAAGCACCGGCAGCCCGTCCGGCAGCAGCCGCCCCGCCGGCGGGGAAAATGATTGATGGCAAGCTGGCGAAAAGCATGCTGCCGCTTAAGGGCATGAGGCGATCCATCGGCGAGCACATGCAGCGCAGCTTGTCCATTTCCGCGCAGCTTACTTACATGGGCGAAATGGATATGACGGAAATGATCAAGCTCCGCAATCTCTGCCTGGAGCAGGAAAAAGCAGCCGACATGCGAATTACCTATACGGATCTCTTCGTGATGGCCGTTGCCCGCACACTTAAGTCGCAGCCCATCATTAATGCCAGCATCGTCGGCAATGAAATCGTCCTGTGGGAAGATATCAATATCGGCGTTGCCGTAGCAATCACGGAAGGAGTGGAGGGCGGCCTCATCGTTCCGGTGATCAAAAATGCCGATAAAAAAACGATATGGGAAATAAACGGCGAATTGCGGGTCGCCATAGAAAAAGCCAGATCGGGCAAACTCATGCCGGACGACGTCACGGGCGGCACATTTACATTGACCAATCTTGGGGCTTTTGGCGGAATATATGCCTTCAGCACACCGATCATCAATCAGCCAGAATCGGCCATCCTCATGACCGCCAAAACCACTGACCGGGCCGTTGTCCGGGACGGGCAGATTGTGATCAGACCTATCATGACCTTCAGTTTTACCTTCGACCACCGGGTCATCGATGGCGCGCCGGCGGAAATGTTTGTGGCAGCCCTGATAAAAGTTGTGGAGAATCCGGGACTGTTACTGTTTTGATGAAAAGATGAAGTTAGATGCCACGCCATTCGAGATTGGAGCGACCATCCATGCCCAACTCAACCCTTTCTGAGGCTATGATGGAGGCCACCCTTGATTGTGGCGGCGAAACGATACTTTCCAGGCAAACAAAAATGACAGGAGATACATCTCCAAAGGAGGCAGTTATGTTCAGCAGGATCAGATGCATTCATATTGCGGTGAAAAGCGTTAACGATGCTGTTAAGGAATACTCGGATAATTACGGTATGAAGCCGACCCGCTCCGGCGAATTGCCGGAATTGGGCGTTCGCAATGCCCTGCTCCCGATCGGCGATGCCTTTATTGAATTTATCGAACCGATTGACAAAGAGCGTGGTCCCCTGGCGCAGTTTCTCAAAGCCCGGGGAGAGTGTGTTTATATGACTGCCTGGGAAGTTGAGAACGTTAATGAGGCCGTCCGGACGCTTCAAGGAAGAGGTGTGCACCTTATTAACGCCGATCCCCAGGCACGTGCGAAAGGCGCCAACGTGTTTATCCATCCTAAGTCAGCCCGGGGTGTGATGATTGAACTTCTTGAAAAACCGAAATAAATGCACCTTTGAATAGAAGTGTGGGTCGACTTGCCGAATCCGAATGCCTTAAACGGCGTGGAGGTTCTGAAAGCTTGGCGCATTCATCATGGATCAACAATACGACGTTCAGGAAAGGACAGATATATGAAAGCGGCAGTTTATCGAGGACCGCGTGATGTTCAAGTGGAAGAAGTCGAAAAACCGGTATTGAGAAAGCCCGGAGATATACTCATCAATATAAAAGCCTGTGGCATATGCGGCTCGGACCTCCACACTTATAAACATGGTTTATTTATCGACCTCGGCGCGCCAATGGGCACGGGGCGAGTCATGGGGCATGAATGGAGCGGGGAAGTCGCCGAGATTAACGGACAACTTCCGGGGCTCAAGGTAGGTGACCGTATCACGGGCGTTTACGGAGGAGGCTCCGTTGAATATCTTAGAATACCCGCAGGCTTCGTTCCCATGCTTCGTAAAATTCCGGAAGGCGTCAGCTATGAAGCGGCGGCGACGACGGAACCTCTGGCGACTTCCGTTCACTCCGTCAGACTGGCCGGTCCTGCCGATGGACAGACGATGGTCGTAATCGGCGCCGGCATCGTGGGATTAGGCGCACTGCAGGTGCTTAAAGCCAATAATTCCGTGAGGGTGATCGTGGCAGATCTCTCTGATAAACGCCTGGCCATGGCCAAACAGATGGGCGCCGACATCGTCATCAATTCCGGACAAGAAGACCCCGTCCAAGCCGTGCTCAAGATCGTCGGTGAATTGCCACGGATGCGCTTCCTTGAAGAATCCTTCGGCCGGGTGGATGCCGCAATCGACTGGGCCGGTGTGACGATGGAGAGTGCCGGCGGTTCTACTTTGCAGCAAGCCCTGACGATGGTCAAACCCAATGGTACCGTCGTGCTGGGCGCAGTTTCAGAGAAATCCTTCCCCATGGATTTCAATCGCATCATGTTTAAAGGATTGAGGGTATACGGCAGCTGGGGTTGGACACCGTCCGACTTCGACGAAGCCCTGCAGCTTATCGGTGCCGGGAAGATCAAGAGAGATCCGCTTGTATCCCATCAATTCGACATCTCCCAGGCAAAAGAAGCTTACGAGATGGCGGCAAACACGAGGGAGGCGATCAAAGTCCTCATCAAACCGTAACGGCTTGCGTCTTTGCAAAAAGTCCGGAAATCCCGCATTTCGCGCCTTTGCGCACAGTAAAGCTAAATGCCTTTTCATTACATACGCCGTTCTTTGAATATATGACAATACACAGACAGGCGTGACGCCTGTCGTACTGGGGAGGCGGCAAGCTCTTTTAAGTAACATCATGATTATAAAACGTATTTTGTCGTATCAACGGGAATTTTTTTTTAAATGCTTAATGATAAACAAGGAGGATGGATGATGGTACAGGAATCTGTTAAGCCGCCGGCAGTCAATATGAAAGGCAGGCAGATCGTTCAGATAGGAATCGTTGTTGCCGACGCCCCGAAAACGGCAAAACGCTATGGAGAAATCTTTGGCATCGGTCCGTGGAGATTTGTGGACATTGTGCCGACTAATGTTACCCTTCATGGGAAACCTCTGCAGGAGGGAGAATCCTGTATCAGAGCCGCCCTGGCGCAACTGCAGGATCTGCAGATCGAGCTTCTCCAGCCCCTCTACGGTCCCAGCACGCACATGGAATTTCTTAAAGAACATGGCGAAGGGATCCATCACTTCAGCTTCGGCGTGGTTGATGACCATGATCAAATCGTATCGGCCCTGCAGGAAAAGGGAATCGGCACTGAGATGCAGGGGCGTATGGACGGGACTTTCAGCTATCTGGCCACGCAGAAGACCTTAGGGACGATTGTTGAGGTGGGGAAGATGCCGCCCCCCGGCGCTCCGCGGACCGTCTTTCCCTGGGGTCGCTACACGCCGGCGGGGCCGGGGCTTGTGAACATGGAAAAGAAACGGATCGTCCAGATCGGCATTGTTGTGGAAGATGTTGAAGCAGCAGCAAGAAACTTTTGGGAACTTCTTGGCATCGGGCGCTGGATTTTTGTCGATCTGAAGCCGCCTTATGTCGCCGATTTCGTATTGTACGGCGTCGAGGTGACCCACCGCGAACCCTGCATCAGGGTCGCCGCCGCTAATCAGGGGTCGCTCCAGCTTGAACTCTTGGAGCCCGCATCCGGACCGAGTAGCCACCTGGATTTTCTGAAGACGCACGGACAGGGGATCCACCACGTTAGCTTCGGCGCTGTGGATAACCATGACGCATGCGTCTCTCTCTTCAAGGCTCAGGGGACCGGCGTTGAAATGACGGGGTTGCTGAACGGTTCGACTTTCTCATATATGGCCAGCCAGAAAGATCTGGGCACCATTTATGAGTTAGTAAAACCCCGGCAGGGCGGCGGAATAGGCATGGCGCCGCGCGGCTTCTATCCCCCTAAAACTTAAGCGAGATATGTCAAGTTTTTTGAGGATATGGTGCTCCGGACCCTTTCTGATTTCGGAGGTTTTCTCTCTGGAGATGAGGGAAGCAGGAATCGAGGATTTGAGGCGCTCGCGATGGATTCAAAGGAAGGAGGATAACTCGTGACGGAAAAAGCAAAGATAACGGTTATCGGCGGCGGCGTAGGGGGCTATCCGGCGGCAATTCGCGCGGCTCGCATGGGCGCCGACGTGACGTTAATCGAGAGAGATGTCTTGGGAGGTACATGTCTAAATCGTGGTTGTATACCGACCAAAGCCCTTCTCCAATCAGCAAGCGTTATTCAGACCATGAAAGAGTCGCAGATATTTGGCATCACGTGCAAGGGCTATGAGGTTAATTTCAGCGCCGTTATGAATCGCAAGAATAATGTCGTATCCCGATTGTCAGGCGGTGTTGCGTCGCTGCTCAACGCAAAAAAAATAAAAATCATTAAAGGCACGGCGTCTTTTGTAGATCCTCAGACGGTTCAGATCTCAGAAACGGGTGAGAAGATTAAATCGGACAAAATTCTTATTGCGAGCGGTTCCCAGCCGGGCAAAATACCTGTTCCAGGGATCGACGGTCCGGGTGTGATGGATTCTACACAAGTACTGGAAATGAAAAGCTTGCCGAAGAGTGCTGTCATAATCGGCGGCGGTGTGATCGGAGTTGAGTTTGCTCAATTTTTGAATGCGATGGGGACATCCGTGACAATTCTTGAGATGCTTCCCAATCTGATTCCAACGCTCGATTTAGAAATTTCCGTCCATCTGCAAAAACTGATTGCCAAAACCGGCGTTAACGTTATTACAAATGCCGCCGTCAAGGGCATCGCTGATAAAGATGATGCCAATGAAGTAACCTATTTACTTGCCGACAAGACCGGCTCCGTCAGCGCAGAAAAGGTCATACTGACCGTCGGAAGAAAACCGGATTTCTCGTTCTTAAATATCGATAAGGTAGGAATCAAGCATGACGGAGGCGCCATCGTCGTTAACGAATTCATGGAGACGAATATTAGCGGCATTTATGCTGCAGGCGATGTCATCGGTGGGATCATGCTGGCGCATGTGGCCTCTGCAGAGGGCGAATATGCCGTGAAGAATGCTATGGGGCATAAAGAGGTGATGAGCTACCGGGCTATTCCTTCGTGTATTTACACATCTCCGGAAGTGGCTTGTGTGGGTCTTTCTGAGGAAGAGGCAAAAAGGAATCACGATATTCAAATAGGGCGATTTCCTTTTCGCGGTAACGGCAAGGCGTTTGTCCTGAATGACATTGAAGGTATGGTAAAGATTATTGCCGATAGACAATACGGTCAAGTGTTAGGGGTCCATATACTCGGTCCCCATGCCACGGATATGATTGCCGAAGCCGTACTAGGCATGAACATGGAGATGACGGTTATGGATATAGCCAATGCTGTTCATCCCCACCCGACCGTCTCAGAAGCCATCATGGAGGCTGCCATGACGCTCTCCGGTGGTGCAATCCATATGCCATGAGCCAGCATAAGAGGTCTTGCCCCGGTCTAGTGGACAGCCAGTTAAGCTGCAAGTTGATGTTGTTCGAACTCCATCGGCGTTCTATACCTCAACTGCGGAACATATAATACTCCCCAAAAACTGGACAGGGCAATAAGGTGAATGTTAGCCTGCCATAACCGAGAAGGAGAAGAGCAATGGCCAGGAACATGCGTAAATGTCACGATGCAGCATTTAAGGCGAGGGTGGCCCTGGAAGCCCTGAGAGGGGAGAAAACAATGGCCCAGATTTCGAGTGAATATGGTGTTCATGTCAATCAAACC
>JAFGLN010000071.1 GCA_016928025.1 Deltaproteobacteria bacterium | reverse complement strand
GCCGTCCCCAATGTTGGCATAGATCTTACAACCGCTGATCGTCTGCATCCCACTCCCGTGCAAATACAACCCGTCGCCCGTGTTGGCGTAGATCTCGTTGCCCGACAGCGTTAAACTCGCATAGTAGCTCCGAATCCCGTTCGTCGACGAATTGGACAACACACTGTTCTGAATCGTGAAGTCCGTCTGATAGCTGTAAACCAGCCCGCTGTTCGCGTCACCCCCGTAACGGATGACCGTGTGATCGATCAAACACTCCCCGTCCGTCGCCTGATTACTGAAATATATGCCCCGCCAATCCCCATTGGCCGGCGCCGATCCGTAACCGTCCAGGTTCAAATCTCCCCCGTACCGGTCGTCACGCCACGACGTAAAGACCACCGGCAACGCCGCCGTCCCTACCGCCGACAACGCGCCGTTGATGTTCAAGCCCGCCCCGCTGTAAAACTTCACCACCACGCCTTCCGAAACCGTCAGCTTCGATCCCGATTCCATCGTCAGCGTGTCGTAGATCTGATACGTGTTGATCTCATACGCCTCCCCCGTATAGAGACGCGCAAAGGTCAAATCACTGCTGCGCGCGTTGCCCCGGATCCAGACCCCGTTGATCGTGTTCGGCGCCAGAATGTTCGCATCCGCCGGCGCCGCTCCACTGCCCAACAAAGCACTCGCTGGGACGATCAGGCTCCGATAGTTCCCCGTGACCGTGTTCCCCTTCAGCTCCGGCGTCGCCGTCGCCTGCTCAAAATAGATCCCCCAGCCACCGTTGCCGCTGATCGTGTTGTCCTCCAGCGTCGGCGTGGCATTACTCGCATAGATCCCGTTCGTATGGTTGCCGCTGATCGTGTTGCCACGAATCACCGGACTGACCGAACCATAATTCCTGTACAAATACAACCCGTTGCCGTAACTGCTGTTCCCCACGCCGTTGTCGCTGATCGTGTTCCCCTCGATCAACGGCGAACAGTCTTGGATATATATCCCATGACTCGAGGAATGCGATACCTCGCTCGATAAAACCGAGATGTCCGATTCTCTGAGGTTCAAACTGCCGTTGTTGTCACTCCCGCCGTAGCGGATGATGACGTGCTGAAGCTCGGATCCCGTGTCACCGGCTTCACAGGGCTGATGCGGGCAAGCAATAGCATTATAAAAGTAGAGATTTCTCCAATCTCCGGCCTGCCCCGTGCTGTAACCGTCGCCGTTCGTGTCCCCACCGGCGCTGTCGTCCCGGTAAGACGTGAAAACGATCTTGTTGCCTGCTTCTCCGACGGCGGAAAGAATGCCGTTATTGACATAAAGCCTCCGCCCTGCATTGAATTTAACGACCGTCCCCGCCTCGATCGTGAGCTTTATTCCCGGGTTTAGAGTAATATCCCCGGTCACTCGATAAACGTTGTCCGACGTCCATATGGTATCGGCAGAAACCGTACCGCTGACATCGACAACCGCAGCGGATGCGGCAATGGGAAAAATTGTCGCGGCGAACACCATATAAAGAAAAAACAGGATTTTTTTGGGCCACATAGGATTACCTCATTCACGATAGGATGTTGCTAAGTCTCGAAATAATTGCCCTTTGACTTCGGAAATATTTGATCCTTCACCCCGCTAAACCGATTGACGGCATGGGTGATCAATACAAATATTGAATTGGTTAGAATTTCATTAATTTGTTACATTACCAATGATGTGTTTTGTTCCTCCCTGTAAAATAAGTTATAGAAGTTCGGGAAAAAACAATTTAAGAAAAGGGGGCATTCCATATGAGCTTAGAATGCAGGCGGAAAGAAAATACCTCCAACGCTGTTACATACACAAAATACGTAAAAACTGTAGCATACCGAAAGCAATAGTAAAAGGAAAAAAAATACGTAGCGGGTCCGATCGTTTGTCCCTCCGGAACGATCAAAGCGATGTGACTCAAGATTGCTCCCTTCGGTCGGAATGACAAAATGAGGCATGATAACGCAGTTTTCTTATCGGCTGACGTTATTCTGATCCTTATTGGTTGCCGTTACAAAGTCTTTTGATCATTCCCTTAAAAATATCTTGGTCCGAAATAACCAATTGGCTCCAATTTATTATACTTTAAGATGGGTTGGAAAATTGCCGTCGGCCTCTTTTCATTGACTCGACCAATTCTTTTCCCTATAATTCAACGCAAAAATAAGGATTGATGGATGCGAATCACGAACCTCAGATGGCACTGGATCGCAGGCGCCTTTTTTATAGCGCTTTTCGCCGTCCTTCTTTCTATTCATCTCGGTGCATTAAAAAAGCCTCCCTCTGCTGTTTTTCCTCCGAAGTCGTCAGAACACGCCACCTTGACACCCAAAGAAACCTGGATGAATATTTCTCAAAACGGACGAAAAATCGGTTATAGTCACCGGACATTTGTAAATACCGGTAAAGGATATAAATTTTCGGAAACGGTTTTCATGCGGATCAATACCATGGGCATGGTTCAACCCATGTCCTTTAAGACGGAGGGCCTTTTGAACCGGGATATGAGCCTGGCTTCCTTTTCCTTCAATCTGCAGTCCAGTCTTTTCAATTTTGAGGTCCGCGGCTTCGTCGAGGGCGGAAACCTTTCAATTTACACAGGCCCGCCGGGTCATCAAAACAAGGCGGTGCTGACTCCGGCAAAAGTCCCCTATCTTGCCAACAGCGTTCTTGACATGGCGGCGCACAGCAGCCTGATTGCGGGCCAAAGCAGGACGTTTCACGTCTTTGATCCGATCACGATGGGAGACCGGCCGGTCAAAGTAACCTTTGTAAACAGAGAAAAAATTGCAACCCATGACGGCGAAAAAGAAGTGAAGAAAATGGTTGTTGATTTTATGGGTGTTCAGCAGTTTGCGTGGATCGATGACGAAGGAACGGTCATTAAAGAAGAGGGCCTCCTCGGCGTCTCGCTGGAAAAAGTTTCTTCCCGGGAGGCCTTACGAGAATTTGCCTCTTCCAGCGCGGATTTGACGGACATCGCATCCATCAAAGCCGATACCATCATTACCGATCCTGCGGCATTGACGGAACTCAAGCTAAAGCTGATCAATGCCGATAAAAAACTGTTTTTAAACGGGGACCGGCAGATTTTTGAGAACGACCTGTTGACAATCCGCAAGGAATCCCTTAAACCATCAGTCGATCAATCGGATAAAGCAGCAAGTGAATTGGCCGTTTTCCTCAGTCCCTCCCCTTTCATTCAATCGGACGATACGGACATTAAGCAAAAAACGGAACAGATTGTCTTGCCTTCGGATTCAGCCGTCGTCAAGGCCGGAAAGATCGTTCAATGGATTCACCAACATCTTGAAAAGCGGCCGACTCTCTCGATACCCAACGCCCTGGAGACCTTAAAGACCATGACGGGTGACTGCAACGAACACGCGGCGCTTCTGGCGGCCATGGCCAGGGCGGCCGGTATTCCGGCACAGATCGAAGCGGGTCTTGTTTATCAAAAAGGCCGTTTCTATTATCACGCCTGGAATGTCCTTTATTTGGGAACATGGGTGACAGCGGACGCCGTTTTCGGCCAGCTGCCGGCCGATGTCACCCATATTCGCCTGGTCCGGGGATCGGAGGAAAAACAGATCGATCTTTTGAGCACCATCGGACATCTCAAAATTCATATTGAGGATTATCGATAATGATTGAGTTGAAAAACCTGACCAAACGCTACGGCAATACCCTGGCCGTGGACGGCATCAATCTGTCCATTGCCCGGGGTGAAATATTCGGCTTCATCGGCCCGAACGGCGCCGGAAAAACAACGACCATTCGCATGCTGGGGGGCATCCTGTCACCCACCTCCGGCTCTGTTATGATCGACGGCGTTAATATGGCGGAAAATCCCGTGGCGGCCAAAAAGAGGATCGGCTTCATCCCCGATCGTCCCTATCTGTATGAAAAGTTAACAGGCAGGGAATTTATGCGATTTACGGCGGATATTTACGGCGTGGCGGAAAACGTCTTTCTGGAGAAGTCTCAGGAACTTTTACAAACATTCAACATTCACCACTGGGCGGATGAGTTGGTCGAAGCCTATTCGCACGGGATGAAACAGCGGCTGATTATCGCCGCCGCCCTCCTTCACGAGCCGAAAGTGATCATCATCGACGAGCCCATGGTGGGGCTTGATCCGTCCGCCATAAAACTCGTCAAAGACATGATGAGACGGGAAGTACAAAAGGGCACGACCATCTTCATGTCCACCCACACATTGGCCATTGCCGAGGATTTGTGCGACCGCATCGGCATCATCCACAGGGGCCGCATCCTGGCCCAGGGGACAACGAATGACCTGAAGTTGGCGGCCCAGGCCCAGGAGGCCGATCTGGAAGAGGTTTTTTTGCGTTTAACCACGGAAAATTCCAATACGTTGAAGAAATAAAACGGTCGGAATCCGGACAGCCATGAATGAATTTTTTGCCTTACTAAAACCCCGCTTCTGGTCATTCAAAAACAACCGTTATCGGGGAACATTTTTCAACCGGATCGTCCGGATGTCCCTTTTCGGAACCATCGGCCTGGCCTTCTGGG
>JAFGLN010000070.1 GCA_016928025.1 Deltaproteobacteria bacterium | reverse complement strand
GGTATATTTTCTGTGGCACTTTCCTTAGGGTCGCCCCCAGTCGCCGTTAGCGACCATCCTGCCCTGTGGAGCTCGGACTTTCCTCCAACCCGCGGGTGCGGGCTGGCGATCATCTGATTTACTCCGGCGCCAAATATATTAAGTCTGCATAGCCTCATCGATGGCTTCATTAGCCAGTCGGTCGGCCGTTTTATTCTGTATTCTCGGTATGTGGCTGACCTTATAGTCGTCAAAATTTTCCAACCGCTTCCTTACTTCTTTCATCAACTCTATCAGATTGGGATTTTTAACGCGATAGTCTTTGTTGATCTGCTTCACTAGAAGCTCCGAATCCAAAAAAATTTCAAGCTTCCGACAACCGCTTTTTATCGTTTCATCAAGGCCGTAAATCAAGGCCATATATTCCGCAATATTGTTCGTACACAATCCGAGATACTTATTGACCGTCAACAGGACGTCCCCCTTTTCGTCCAGCAGTACGGCCCCTGCCCCGCCATGTCCCGGATTTCCCCGGCACGCACCGTCGCAAAAGAGAAAACAGGGCTTATTGATCATTTTCATCAGGACCTTTCGGATACATGATTCGATTACAGTTAGGACAAAAGAGTAAGGAAGAGGCCGATAACAACTGATTATATAATTGAGGCGGGATATTCATATAGCAGCCGTGACATACTTCTTTCCAAACGGCTACGACGGCCAGACCATTATTTCTGTTTTTAATGACTTCATATCTTTTCAGAACGTCTTCATCGATCTTCGTTCTCAACGCCATGCCCTTCGCCTGGCAATCGGCCAGGTCCGAATCGATCCGCTGAAATTCCTGTTCAAGTCCCGCCTTTTCCATTTCATACTGTAACCGGTACGCGTCGAAATCCTGCTGTTTCTGTTTGAAACTGGCTTTGGCATTGTCTATCTCATCAAAAAAAACGATGATCTCGTCCTCATACTCGCCGTTTTTCAATTCAATCGACTCAATCTCTTTTAAAACGGCTTGATACTCTTTGTTTGTTTTAACTTCTGTCAGGCGCTCTTTTGTTTTCTTCAACGTTTCGGCGCCTCTTTTAAGCTTTTCCTCCTTTTCTTTTAATGATTTTTGCAGGTCATCGACTGCCTTCGCGTCATTTTCCGCACCTGTTTTTAACAGAGCAAACGCATCATTGAGTTTGGATATCATATCAGGCAGCTCTTTCTTCCTGTGATTTATCCGATTGATGGCCGTATCAATCTTTTGAAGCTCAATCAGTAATAATAACTGCTCTCTCAATAAATCATTCCTCCTTTATCACGGAAATCTCCAAAAAAAAAATGCACCGACATATGGTGCATTTTTCTTTTTTTTGCTAAGGATCCTGCATCCTTATTTTAGACTGACCAAGACATCCCGATAATGTCTTGTCCCTTTGACCAGTCATAATTCGCTTTTTTGATTTCCCTGAATTAGAATATATATTTTGTCTTTGCACCCAACTGAACCTTGACGGATTGTTTTCCAAATAAATCATGGTGGGCCCACCTGGGTTCGAACCAGGGACCTACCGGTTATGAGCCGGTGGCTCTTCCAATTGAGCTATGGGCCCTTATCCTATATTTGAATATGCCGATCCTCCTGAAACCTAATCGGAAAGAGGTATTGATATACCCAATATGATCTCTTGTCAATATTTTTTATATCATAAGACGAACGGATGATGCAGTCATTATCTACCTTGTTGAAAAATGAAAAAATTATGGATGCCGGAATTTTTCTTGACAACGATTCCTCTATCCTGTTAAAAGCGCATCTATGAATGAACATTCATTCATACGATAAGGGTAATATGACGTATGAAGGATTCCGATAAGCGCGGCAAAATCATGCAAACAGCCTTAGAGCTTTTTGCGGAGCAGGGTTTTCATGGCGTTCCGATGACGATGATCGCCCAAAAAGCCAGTGTGGCTATCGGAACCATTTATCTTTACTTCACGAACAAAGAGAGCCTTATCAACGAAGTGTTTCTGGAAATGGAAAAGACCATCATTGCTACTATACAAGATGAGCTTCCCACAAACAGGCCCATTCGTGAAAGGTTCCTTCATGTGACCAGGGTTCTTATCAAGTATTTTATTAATCATCCCCTCCAATTTCGTTATATGGAACAATATATGAATTCACCTTTCGGGATATCCAGAAGGCGGGATGCAGTCGTCGGGAAATACAGCAATTATGAAATATTAAGTGTTATTTTCGAAGAGGGAATCACCCATCAAATTCTGAAGGACCTTCCCATCGGAATGCTTTATTCGGTTGGAATCGGCTCTTTAATGTTTCTGATCCGGGATCATATTCTCGGTTTCGTCACGCTGGACGAGAATTCCATCAACCAGGTCACGGAAGCCTGCTGGGATGGTATTAAAAGATATCGATGATCGACACCGCTTGAGGATATAAAAATTTAAGTTTAGAGACAAAAAATTAAAATCAAAAAAATAATAGACTCAACGCTTGGTCCCACGAATCCTCGAACCTTATTTTAAACATGGATATTTATCCGTAAGGATGTATTGTCATCTCTTTTGTGATAAAGGCCAAATAAATAAGTGCCGGTCATAAGAACCGTTAGCAATATTTAATTTAAAGAGGTGTGGAATGAAACAATTCAAAGGAACCGGACGATTAACCGGTGTGATTGTTCTTATCGTATGCATGATCGTGGGAGGTTGTGAACAGCCGAGTAATACCAACTTGGCCGCTCCGGACGTGACGCCGGAGGTCGCCGTTGCTACGATACAGTCGAAACCGGTTGTCCTGACAACCGAATTGAACGGGCGCACATCCGCCTATTTGGTCGCCGAAGTGCGTCCACAGGTCGGCGGTATCATCCGGGAACGCCTTTTTACGGAAGGCTCCTATGTCAAAGCCGGTCAGGCGCTTTTTCAGATAGATCCCGACCTCTACCAGGCGGCGCTCAACACTGCCGAAGCGGCCCTGGCCCGCTCCGAGGCCCGGCTTTCGACAATTCAGCTAAAAGTTGAACGTTTACGGGAACTGCTGGTGGAAAAGGCGGTCAGCCAACAGGACTATGACGATGCTGAAGCCACACTGAAACAGACGCTGGCAGATATACAATACGGTAAAGCAACCGTTGAAACCGCCAGAATTAATTTGAAATACACCACGATTACGGCACCGATCTCAGGCCAGATCGGCAGGTCCAATATCACAAAAGGCGCTTTGGTAACGGCACATCAGCCCATGGCCCTGGCGACGATTCAACAGTTGGATCCCATTTACGTGGACGTTACCCAGTCCACAACCGAACTTCTGCAACTGAGGCACCGTTTGGAAAAGGGACAACTCCAGCGCAACGGAGAGGCCCAAAAGAAAGTTCATCTTGTCCTGGAAGACGACAGCCTTTACGATCGCACGGGACAGTTTAAATTCCGAGATGTTACGGTCGATCCCACAACCGGATCGGTCATTTTGCGCCTTGTTTTTCCAAATCCGAAAGGTTTCCTGCTGCCGGGCATGTTTGTTCGGGCGGTTGTACAGGAAGGCGTCAACAAAAAAGCCCTGCTCGTGCCCCAGCAGGCGGTGTCCCGTGATCCCAAGGGCAATCCGTTGACTTTAATCGTGGATGATACGGGTAAGGTTCAACAGCGTCAACTCACGATAGATCGCGCGATCGGCAATGACTGGCTGGTTTCTTCGGGCCTTAAAGAAGGAGAACGGGTCATTGTCGAAGGAGTTCTGATGGTGAAACCCGGCGTTGCCGTAAAAGCCGTGCCTTTTGAACCCGGAGAAAAAAGTCAGAATCTCTCTCCATCAGAGAAAATAATCAATTAATGGAGGCGACTCATGCTATCGAAATTTTTTCTGAATCGACCGGTCTTCGCGTGGGTCATTGCCATTATCATCATGTCATTGGGCGTCATCGCGATCTACAATTTGCCCATCGCTCAATACCCGGAAATGGCGCCGCCGACGATCTCTATTTCCACATCCTATCCGGGAGCATCGTCTCATACCGTGGAAAACAGCGTCACCCAGGTCATCGAGCAGAAGATGACCGGTCTGGAAAGTCTGATCTATATGTCCGCCTCCAGCGATTCGGCAGGCAGTTCCCGTCTTGAATTAACCTTTGCTCCGGGAACCGATCCGGACATCGCCTGGTCCAAGGTACAGAATAAAGTTCAAGCCGCCTTGCCGAGTCTCCCCGACGTGGTTCAAGACCGGGGCGTTAATGTTCGCAAATCCACCCGGGACTATTTGATGTACGCGGCCATGATTTCAGAAGACGGAAGCATGGACGGCACGGACTTGAGAGACTATGCCGCAACCAATCTGGAAAAAATCCTGGCGCGTGTGCCCGGTGTGGGTGAGGTGGAAGTCTTCGGCGGCGGGTACGCCATGCGCATCTGGCTCAATCCCGACAAATTAACGGATTATCACCTCACCGTAGCGGATGTGATCGCCGCGCTCAAGGCTTACAATGTGGAGGTTTCCGCCGGCCAGTTCGGTGGGATGCCTGCAGTGGAGGGCCAGCGGTTGAACGCCCCCATCGTCATCCAGAATATGCTATCGACGCCCGAGGAGTTCGCCGCTATTCCGGTGCGTACCAATCCGAACGGCTCCATCGTCCGGATCGGAGATGTAGGCCGGACAGAACTGGGCACCGAAGTCTACGACATTCAAACGGGTTACAACGGGAAACCGACCGGCGGCATCGCCATTCGCCAGGCCGCCGGCGCCAACGCCCTGGATACGGCCAAAGCCGTTCGGGCAAAAATTGAAGAATTGAGCCGTTTTTTCCCACCCGGACTCAAGGTGACCTTCCCGAGAGACTCTACCACCTTCATCAGAGTGGCCATTAATGAGGTAGTGAAGACCCTGATCATAGCGATTGTATTGGTATTCCTGGTCATGTGGCTTTTTTTGGGAAATATCCGCGCCACCCTGATTCCCACCATCGCGGTGCCCGTGGTGTTGTTGGGAACCTTCGCCATTCTGGGGTTCTTCGGCTTTTCCATTAATATGCTGACCATGTTCGCCATGGTTCTGGCCATCGGCCTTTTGGTGGACGATGCCATCGTGGTTGTGGAGAACGTGGAACGAATTATGAGTGAGGAGGGGCTACCACCCAAAGAAGCGACCGCCAAATCCATGGAGCAGATCACTAGCGCCCTGATCGGAATCGGCCTCGTGCTGTCCGCCGTCTTCGGCCCCATGGCCTTCTTCCCCGGCTCAACTGGTGTTATCTATCGCCAGTTTTCCATTACCATTATCTCCGCCATGCTTCTTTCGGTCGTCGTGGCATTAATTTTAACACCGGTGCTTTGCTCCCAGGTTCTCAAGCCGGTCAGAGCGGGACATGAACCGGCGGAAAACGCGATTTTTTTCCTTCGGCCGTTTTTCCTCTGGTTCGACCGTGTGTTTTTCAGTTTGAGAGATCGTTACGTGAAACTGGTCGGCCATTCCCTTTCGCGGAAAAAACGCTACCTGGCCGTTTTTCTGGTCATCATCGTGGTCATGGCGGTGCTGTTTCTGCGGATGCCCACCGCTTATCTGCCGGATGAAGACCAGGGGGCATTGCTCACACAGATCATTATGCCGACAGGAGCCACGCTGGAGCAGACCGATGCGGTCGTCAGACAAATTGAAACCTATTTTTTGGAAAATGAAAAGGATACCGTAAACTCCGTCATGACCATTACCGGCGTCGGTTTTTCCGGACGGGCGCAGAACAACGGCATGGTGTTTCTTCGACTGAAAGACTGGCACCTGCGTAATCGGAAAGATATGAAAGCCAAGGCTATCGCGTCAAGAGCCACCAAAGCCCTGTCCAACATCCGCAACGCCCGGGTATTTGTCTTTCAGCCGCCGGCGGTTCCCGAGCTGGGCACGTCCATGGGTTTCGATTTTCAGTTTTTGGACCGGAGCGGCCTCGGCCACCAGGCCCTGATGGATGCCCAGTATCAACTTCTCGGTATCACGGCTCAGGATCCGAGAGTCACCAAAGTTCGTCCCAACAGTATGGCGGATGTGCCTGAATACCGCATCGACGTGGACTGGGAAAAAGCCGGCGCCTTGGGGGCACCCATTACCTCCATCCACGGAACCCTCTCAGCCATGTTCGGCAGCGCCTATGTCAACGATTTTCTCCAGGGCGGCCGGGTGAAACGGGTGTTTGTTCAGGCGGATGCCCCCTACCGCATGCTGCCCAATCATCTGGAAAAATTTTATGTCCGCAATACACAGGGGAAAATGGTTCCCTTTTCGTCCTTCGCCTCGGGCCGCTGGACGTCCGGACCACCCCGGCTGACGCGCTTCAACGGGTTCCCCTCCATTAATATCTGGGGAGAACCCGCGCCCGGACTGAGTTCGGGAGAGGCCATGCAGGCCATGGAAGAGGCGGTGGGAAAGCTTCCACGCGGTTTCGGCTTCGAATGGGCCGGTCTGTCTTATCAGGAGCGCATGGCGAGCTCCCAGGCACCCCTGCTGTACGCATTTTCCGTTTTCGTCATCTTCCTGTGTCTGGCGGCGCTATACGAAAGCTGGACCATCCCCATATCCATTCTGTTGGTTCTTCCTCTCGGCGTGATCGGCGGCATCATCGCGTCCAGCACACGGGGTCTGGCCAACGACGTGTACTTTCAGATCGGACTGCTCACGACCCTGGGTCTGACCACCAAGAACGCCATCCTGATCGTCCAGTTCGCCAAAGGCGGACTCGAAAGGGGGATGGGGCTCATGGAAGCCACGCTGGAGGGCGCCAAACTGCGCTTTCGCCCCATCGTCATGACATCGCTTGCCTTTGGCTTCGGCGTTCTGCCCCTGGCGCTGACCACCGGCGCGGGCGCCGGCGCCCAAAACGCCATCGGGACCAGCGTTCTGGGCGGTATGGTGACTGCCACACTTTTGATAGTTATCTTTTCACCCCTTTTCTATGTCCTGATCGAAAAGATTTTCGGCAGACAATATAAACAGGACGCAATTCGTGACATGGGAACGAATCCATCAGAGGTTGAATGATATGCATAGGCTATTTTTATTCCCAATTTTGATCGTTTTTATTTTTACCGGCTGCACACTCACCCCCGAATATAAACGTCCCGACGCGCCGGTGCCTAACCAATGGCCGACTGAAGACGCCTATAAGCAAAAGACGGCTGCTGCGTCAGCGCAGTCGACCGCAGAACTGCCGTGGCGAGATTTCATTGCCGACAAACGTCTGCAAAAAGTCATCGAAACCGCCTTGACAAACAATCGCGATCTCCGCATCGCCTCTTTGAATGTCGATCGGGCACAGGCCTATTACGGTATTCAGCGGGCCGGGTTCCTGCCGTCGGTTCAAGGCATCGGCAATTGGACCAAACAACATGTCCCGGGAGATCTTTCATCCACCAGGAGCGCCCTGACGACCGAACGATACGATGTTAACCTCGGCATCAGCTCCTGGGAAATTGACTTCTTCGGGCGCATCCGCAGCCTGAAAGACCAAGCTTTGGAATCATACCTGGCCACGGAACAGGCGCATCGCAGCGCACAAATTCTGCTGATAACGACAACAGTGCAGGCCTATATGACCCTCGCCGCGGACCGGGAAACCCTTACCCTCGTGGCATCGACCCTGGAGTCTCAAAAAGCCGCTTACAATCTCATTAAAAAGCGCTATGATGTGGGCGTTATTTCCGAATTGGACCTTCGACGCGCGCAGAGCCAAATGGAAACGGCACGAGGCAATCTAGCCCGTTACACCCAGGTGGTCGCAAAGGATGAAAACGTCTTGAATCTTTTGGTCGGTTGCCCTGTGCCTCAGGAGTTGCTGCCCTTGGCTTTGAGCAAGATTATTCCCCCAAAAACCCTTTCGCCCGGCTTGTCTTCCGAGGTACTCCTGCACCGTCCCGATGTCCTGGCGGCGGAACATCGACTCAAGGCAGCCAATGCCAATATCGGCGCCGCCCGTGCGGCATTTTTTCCCCGCATCTCCCTGACGGCCGCTTTCGGAACGGCCAGCGCCGAACTTTCCGGACTATTTAAAGGCGGACAGAAGGCATGGAATTTCACGCCGCGGATCGCGATGCCGATTTTTGATGCGCGTACCTGGTCGTCTTATGAGGTAACGAAAGTGGAAAAAGAGCTTGCCGTGGCCCAGTATGAAAAGGCCATCCAGACCGCTTTCCGGGAAGTCGCTGATGCATTGGCTTCCAAGGGACCGATAGACCGCCAGATCGAGGCCCAGCAAGCCCTGGTCGATACGTTGGAGGAAACGTATCGTCTTGCCGGATTACGATATGAAAAAGGGATCGACAGCTACCTGAGCGTCCTCGACGCGCAAAGGTCCTTATATGGTGCCAAACAGGGACTCATTTCCCTGCGTTTCGCCCATCTGGCCAATCGGGTGGAATTTTATAAAACCCTGGGCGGTTGGTCAGTAGACACAGGAACGCTTTAATCATTCTTCTTTACAAAGAACCACCGACAAATCTTCCGACTCAATTTGGAGTTGTATAGTCGCATCTAAGCGACTCAAAACCTTATTGAATATTGCATAAATGCGATCCCCGGCCTTGTTACAGGCAACGGTCGCCATGGCAGCTAATCAGACAATTGCTCGTAATTACATCTATTTTTAGTATCAATCCCATATCGTTCTCCCTTTGGCACATAAAATGCTGCTTTTTTATTGATGATAAAATAGCCATGATAAGTGAAAGTCGATTTAAGGTTGCCTTGGCTGTGTGGGGCGATAAAATGTCTCCGGTATTTGATTCCGCGAGTACAGCGCTTGTTGTGGAAATCAAGGACGGAAAAGAGAATGGCAGGCGCCACGAAACCCTGGGTCCTGAACTGCCTTATGCCCGTGCGTTGAAATTGTCCGGATGGGGTATACGGGTTTTAATTTGCGGCGCTATCTCCACGGGATTTACGCGAACGATCGAAGGTTACGGCGTACAAGTGATTTCGTTCATATCCGGCGATGTTCAAAAAGTCGTTGAAGCGTACCTGAACGGAACATTAACAGTGGGCGCTTTTCATATGCCGGGATTCAGGAAAGGACGCCGTAATCGCTTTAGAGGCGGCGGCAAAAGAAATATATGAAACAAAGAAACAGGAAAGGAGGATGTTATGCCGGGTGGTAATCGAACGGGTCCGGCAGGAATGGGACCCATGACGGGGCGGGCCGCAGGCTATTGCGCCGGATATGCGGTGCCCGGATTCGCGAATCCGATTCCGGGGCGCGGATATGGCCTTGGCTTTGGTCGAGGCATGGGCTTCGGTTTCCGAGGAGGCCGAGGCAGGCGCTGGAGTGTTCCTTATGCCGGTTATGGCTATGGATATGGAGCACCGTATGCGGTTCCTTTCGGAGCAGCTCCGACTCGACAAGAAGAAATAGCAGCGCTTCAAGAAGAGGCGAAATATTTGGAAAACGCTCTCCAGGATATCCATAAGCGGATTAGCGATCTGGAAATTGAAAAGTCACAGGAATAAACGTTTTTCCTGGAGCTTGCGTATAAATCATCGCACCGGGATGAGCCGCCGGATGTAAGACGGCTCATCTTTCTATTGGGAACCGCAGTCACTTTTCATTTGAATGAAACCCTCATGTCGGGCAAGATTATTAACGAATACGGAAAAAGACTGGCATTCGAAGCTATTGCCCATCTTAGGGAAAGTTTGTTAGCACACTTAAACAAGGAGCATAACATTATGAAAATCGCTATTACGTCTTCCGGTCCGTCCCTTGATGACCATGTCGAGGCCCGCTTCGGACGATGTCCTTATTTTTTGGTCATCGATCCGGACACCATGGAGTTTGAACCCATTCAAAATCCTAACATCTCCCTCGGCGGAGGGGCAGGTATTCAATCCGCCCAGATGCTGGCAAACAAGGACGTTAAGGTTGTCCTGACCGGCAATTGCGGACCGAACGCGTTCCAAACCTTCGGCGCCGCCGGCATTCAGGTCATCACCGGCGTCAGCGGGCAGGTGCGAAAAGCAGCCCAAATGTTTAAATCCGGTGAATTGTCAGGCGCCTCCGCCCCCAGTGTTCAAAGCCACTTTGGCATGGGCGGTGGTAGAGGAGGCGGCAGAGGGATGGGCGGCGGCGGTCGCGGCATGGGTGGTGGCGGCAGAGGCATGGGCCGCGGCGCCTAAACAGACTGCGAGTTTGGCGTAAAACAATAGTTGATCCACCCATGGGACAGGCAAAATGATTGAAGGCTGCCTCAGCCTGCCCGAAGTACAGGTCAACGTACAGAGAAGCGACCGTCTTTATGTGAAGAGCTATGACGTCAAAGGGCGAAAAAAACAGTTTGAGTTGACGGGCTTATGGGCGCGCGTCGTCCAGCATGAAACGGATCATTTGGATGGTATTTTAATATGCGATCACAGTGAAAACATGCAAATGGAGACGGCCCTGAAAGATTGAGCGTCATTCAACGGTTTTTTCGGACAGGCAAACCCGGGCGGAAAGAATGTTGAAAACCATCCTGTATGAACTAAGATCTCACGCACCTTTTACTTTATTTGGAACGCTTACGGGATTCATCATTATGTGGATTTCCCTGAGTACCCAGGTGTCTCGATCCATGTTCGAAATGATGTTTTGGACTCTGCATCCTTTTCATGTCTTTTTGAGTGCGCTGGTCACAACGGGAATGTACCGGCTTCACGGACAGGGCAAGCTTTTGCCGACCCTGATGATCGGCTACTTCGGTTCCATAGGCATCGGCAGTTTGAGCGATTGCATCATTCCATATGTCGGTGAAATTTTTTTAAACATGCCTCATCGAGGCCTTCATCTTGGGTTCATTGAAAAATGGTGGCTTGTTAATCCATTGGCATTTGCCGGAATCGCGATCGCGTCCTGGCGGCCGACGACTAAATTTCCCCACGCGGGTCACGTGCTGCTCAGCACCTGGGCCTCCTTATTCCACATGACGATGGCCCTGGGTAAGGGTTTTGACTTTTTCACGGCAGTGGTGATTGCCCTGTTTTTATTTCTGGCGGTCTGGGTCCCCTGCTGTACCAGCGATATCGCCTTTCCACTGCTTTTCGCGGTCAGGAGGAACAGATGACGGAAGAAAGGTTACGTGAAATCGATCCGCAATCATCCATTGTCGATTTTGACCCTCTCGCTGGTCAATACGATCAATGGTACGAAACCGCGGAAGGGCGTCAATTCGACAGGTTGGAGAAAAAAGCTTTCCGGCGCCTGATCGGAAAAGCCGAAAAGGGAGAAAGCATGCTCGAAGTGGGAACCGGTACGGGCTGGTGGAGTCAATTCTTCGGGGAATTGGGCTATCAGGTAACCGGCGTGGACGTTGCGCCAAAAATGGTGGAAATCGCCCGGTCGAAGAACATTCCAAACGCCCGGTTCGAAAAAGCGGACGGACACAAACTTCCATTTTCGGATCACAGCTTTTCCGCCTCAGCGGCGGTTACGACCCTTGAATTTACAAGAGAACCTGAGACGGTGGTTAGGGAAATGGTTCGATGCACAAAGACGGGTGGAAAACTTTTTCTCGGCGTACTCAACAGAGACGCCCCGCTGAACAAAGAAAGGAAAGAAAAGGGAGAAGGCGTTTTTGCCCCCGCCCGGTTTTTCACCGTCCATGAAATACAGGCTCTGTTGGCCCCTTATGGAAAACCGGTGATCAAACAATGTGCGTTCTCACTGTCCCTAAGGATGCCCAATTCAATTGCCGGGATAGCCGATGATTTACAGGCATTGCTGAAAATGTCATCCGGTGCCTTCATCGCCGCGAGGGTGGATTTATGAAAATTCAGGCGGAGTTAAGTCTTTATCCTTTGAAAACGGATTTGCTTGATGACGCAGTCAAGCTTTTCATTGAGGAGCTTTCGCAACCGGGAATAACCGTTGTTCCCTCTGAGATGAGTACTCGAATTGCCGGGGAAAGCGAGGCGGTTTTTCGCGTCGTCGGCCAATGTTTTGAAAAGGCCTGCCGGAGGAATGACGTTGTCTTGGTGGCGAAGTTTTCCAACGCCTGTCCGGAAAAAAGCGATACAGAGAAAATTAGAACAATGGTTGAGTAATCCAATCAGAATCCTTTAAGGATTGAACAAAACCATCTAAGGAAAGAGTCAGGTACAATTTAAAATGGCCGTTAAAATCGACGAAACCAAGTGCACCGGCTGTGGGATATGCGCCCAGGTATGCCCTGTGGGCGCCATAACTGTTGACGAGGTGGCTGAAATAGACGCGTCAGCGTGTAACGAATGCGGCGCATGTATCGACGAATGCCCTAATGACGCTATTTATATAGAAGAAATGAAGGCCGCCGCGTCTTCTTCCCGCACGTCCTCGTCCGCGCCGTCTTTTCGCGCGCCGACCGAGCGGAATTCAACATCACCGGCCCCTCCCCGCTTTCCGGGCGGACAGCCCCGTGCTCCCCAAGCTAATAGAGGAAGGATCCTCGGGCAAATTTTTGACTTTTTGGGAAGGGTCGCCGATCAAGGCTTCAGCCGGGGGTTCGGAGGAGGCAAAGGCCGAAGCGGAGGCATGGGCCGATGGGGTAAAGGCATGGGTGGCCGGGGAGGCAGAGGCCGTGGAAAAGGTCGCTGGAGATAAATAAACCAAAGGCACTGAAAAATGGTTTTATTGCCATTGGCAAACGCCTGCTGACTCAATGAAATGAGAAAGAAATGAACGAAAAATCATCCGGACAATCAGAGGTCATATTCGGACCGGTACCGTCTCGCAGGCTGGGAATGTCTTTGGGCGTGGATGTCATCCCGATGAAAATCTGTTCCTACGATTGCATCTATTGTGAATTGGGGAGGACCACGCACTTGATCATCGAAAGAAAAGAATACGTGCCGGAGAAGACCATTGTCAGATCTATGGAGCGATACTTCGCCAAAAAGCATGATGCTCCCCTTGATTATGTCACCTTTTCCGGTTCCGGCGAGCCGACCCTGAATTCAAAAATCGGCGTGCTCATTCGCAGATTGAAAGAATTAACCGACACGCCTGTGGCGGTGTTAACCAACGGCTCTCTCTTAAATGATCCGCAGGTGCGCCAGGACTTGATGCCGGCCGATCTGGTTATCCCCTCCCTGGATGCCGCCGAACAAAAAACCTTCATCAAAGTCAATCAGCCAGAGGCTTCTCTTGACGTATCGGATATTATTCATGGCATTCACCAGTTCAGCAAGGAATTCCAAGGCGAAATATGGCTGGAAATTCTATTTGTCAAGGGTGTCAACGATCATCCGGACCATATCCGGAAATTATCAGAGGCGGCCCGCTTGATTAATCCAACCAGAATTCAGCTGACCACCGTTGTGCGGCCACCGGGAAAAGGGTTCGCGCCACCCATTGATATGGACAAATTAAACGAGATATCGTCGCAATTCTCGGGCAATGTGGAAGTGGTAGCCGACCTGACGAGACACGGCAATCCTGCCTACAAAGAAGACAAGGGAAATGACGTCATTGCGATGCTCAAAATTCGACCCATGACGCTGGAGGATATTTCATCTTCCACAGGAATGCACCGTAACGAAGTTATAAAATACGTCGACCAATTGCGCAGAGAACACACTGTGAACAGCGTTGAGTTTTCAGGAAAAACGTATTTTACGATCGACCGGGAATAGGAAATCCCACATTGGCCGTTTCCCCCGGCTTGCCGACCGGTTTTTTGATGGCGGGTTGATAAAAGGCAACAGGTTATAAATATGGAAAAAATCATAAAAAAGGGGTGACATAGAACCCAACAATCGTCTAGGATCGGTCCGGATAAAAAATCAATCATCAAAAAGTGCCCAACGGATCAGTGGGGCAGACTTAAAGTGATTTTGTCGTCATGGATTGAATTAAACGAACAAAATAACGAAAAGTTCAAACACTGGACGCAAAAATTTCAGGAAACAAAGAACGATCCTTTATACACAGATGTGCAAAAGGCGGTCAACAATATGGAGGAAGTCACGGAAAGATTAAGCGAATTGTTGAGCAAGCGGTAGATTTCCCGGATAAGCCGGGGATCTTTAGTGCTCATGATTCATATGAATCTTAACACAACAAAATTAAGGACATACTTTTATGAAGATCACGATCGTTTACGACAATGAGACGCTAAAAGAAAACCTGAAAGCCGACTGGGGCTTTGCCTGCATCGTCGACGCGGAAGGCAGAAGGATTTTATTCGACACCGGCGCAAAAGGCTCAATATTGCTGGACAATATGAGAACGCTCGGTATAGAACCCACATCGGTTGAGGAAATTTTCATCTCCCATAGCCATTGGGATCACACGGGTGGACTTTCCGAGATTCTCAATGCGAAAGGAAAAAAAATCGAGGTCTATATCCCCGCGTCCTGTTCGGGCGATACCGATGCGGCCGAAATCATTACCGTGAGCTCTCCCCTTGAAATACACCCCAACATTTTCTCCACGGGCGAGCTGAAGCAGATCGAGCAATCCATGGCCGTTAGAACAGAAGGCGGCATCGTGGTCATCGCGGGTTGCTCCCATCCCAGTGTCGGGGAGATTCTGAGAGCGGCTGCTCAATATGGACAAGTGAAAGCGCTCATCGGCGGGCTGCACGGATTCAGTGATTTTGATCTGCTCAGGAACATCGATCTTGTCTGCGCGACGCACTGCACTCAGCATAAAGCGGAGATACAGGCTTTATTCCCGGAGAATTTTATTCCGGGTGGTGTCGGCACTGTAATCGACCTGTAAAGATACAAACTCTAACACCGGTATAAGGAGGGCATGTCGATCAGCTGTTGGAATGCCCAGCAGCTAATTGACGTTAGAGTTAACAATCCGCACGTTGCTGCTCTTGATCATGGCATAGACCGTATCACCAGGCGTCAGGCCAAGCCGTTCGAGTGAATGATTGGTCACCAAAACATCAAAAAAAGTTTCGCCTGCGTTGAGGGACAACAATGATGTCTTGCCTTCGTACATGATCCCTGAGAGGGTCGCCTGAATATTATTCTGAGCGGAGGTGTTTGGCGAAGGCTGAATGCCGACGATAATATCTTCCGGACGGACGGCAAGCTTTACTTTCGCGCCGATATCCGCCGGATCGAGCGTCCTGACGGTAAAACCATTGACATTAACTACAGAAAGACCGTTATCATGGTCAATAACGGTCCCCTCCATCAGGGTTGCCCCCACAAAGCCGGCAACGAAGGGCGTTTGGGGGCGCTTAAAGACTTCTTCAAGAGAACCGATCTGCAGAAGAAGACCGTCCCGGATGACGGCGACTTTGTTGGCCAGGGTCCACGCATCGCCCAGATCATGCGTGACATGCATCACTGTTGTATTCCGCTCGGCAATGGCCTTTTTAAGAAGCGTTCTCGTATCCCGTCTGGTCTGCGGATCGAGCGCGGAAAAGGGTTCGTCCATGAGTAGCATTTTGGGTTCGACAACCAGGGCGCGCGCCAGGGCTACCCGCTGCTGTTCCCCGCCCGACAACGTTGCCGGTTTTCTGTGAAGCAGATGGTCAATGTACAGGGCCGACGCGATGTCGTGAATTTTTTCTTTCATCCCCTTCGGGTTTTTTTTCTTCAGGCCGTATTCAATATTTTTATAAACAGTAAAGTGGGACAAAAGGGCATAGTCCTGATAAACGATTCCGATATTGCGCTTTTCCGGCAGCTCCGTGGTAATGTCTCGGTTTTCAAGATAAATATTGCCCTGATCGGGCATCCAGAAACCGACGAGACTTTCCAGAAGGATGGTTTTCCCCGCACCGGTCGGTCCGATGATGGTGAGATAATCTCCCTTATCGAGATCGAAAGAGACACCGTTCAAATAGAATTCGCCCAGGTTAATATGCAGGTCCGATACGGAAAGAAAACTCACAGGCTTACCTCCGTCCGTTCGAAGATATAGATGGCCGCAAATGATACCACCATCAGGACGATACCGCTGGTCAGGGCCATGCCCATATTGCCGTACGAGATATTGAGATAAAGGGTAATGGGCAGGACCTCCGTCTTCATGTAGGTACCTCCGGCCAGGATCAAAACGGTTCCGAATGTTCCGATGCATCGCGCGAAGGCAATAACCGTTGACGCGAGAATGCCGTTTTTGGCCAGCGGCAGGGAGACATTCATAAACGTTTCAAACATGGAATATCCCAATGAACGGGAAACGAATTCCATTCTGGGATCGATATAATCAAAAGTGGATTTCATAATACGACAGGCATAGGGCAAGGCCGTGAAAAATTGAGCGGCAACAATACCCTGCGTCGTAAATACGAATTGAAATCCCAACGAGCTAAAGATTTTTCCGACAAAGGTATTCCCGAAAAGAAGCAGCAGACAAAGCCCCAACACAAGCTCCGGAAAGGCAACCGGCAAATCGATGATCGTCTTCACGAACCCCTTGCCCACAAACTGAAACCGTGAGAGGGTATAGCCAATGGGAAGAGAAAAGACCATCACAAGGGCCGTCGATAAAAGGCCTGTCCAGAGGGACAGTTTGAGCGAAAAAATCATCTCATCGCTTTTTAGGCTCTCCCAGACATCCTTGATATCGGGCACCATGAAAAGAGCGCCGATAGCCAGCACAAGGACGGCGGTAACAATAAAAGATACAATGATCAAACCGACTTTAAAAGAACCGATCTTCCCCGTGCGGCGTTTCTCCTTTAACGATTGCACGGTTCAAATCCCCACTTTTGCCAGATTTTGAGACCCTCCGGGGACGAGACATAGGCATTGAATTTTATGGCCATCTCTTTATGGGGCGCGTTGGTGCAAACAGCCGTCGGAATGGTTTTGATGATGTTCTTTTTATCCGCGATGCGCACCACCTCAAGCTTTCCCTTTCCTTCCGCCCAGGTCACGAGGTCCCCCCAGATGATGGCGGCATCGACCTGCTTTAAGGCCACGTAGATCAGAAGCTGGTTGACTGTGGGGGCATAAACTTTAATGTTCGGCGTTACCTGGTCCCACAATTTATTTTTCTCTAAAATCTGTTTGGCGACACGGCCGATGGCAGGCGCTTTGGGATCGCCAATAGAAACGCGCACGCCGCTGCGCGCAAGATCTTCCAGGCACGTAATCTTTGCGGGGTTGCCTTTCGGTACGGCAATGAGGGGAACATGTAAAACGAGAGGACGAATCGTGTCTCCAATAACCCATCCGTTTTTTAGCGCGTCTTTCGTATATTTTTCGGCGCCCGGAATGAGAATGTCACAGGGTTGGCCGGCGGCCACCTGCGCAAATATTTCACCCGATCCCCCATAATGAACATCGACTGTTACGTGATGAGTCGCCTCAAAATTTTTTCTCATTTCTTCCATGGGTTTCATAAGGCCGGCACCGCTAAAAACAATCAGGTCCGCGGCAAGACATTGTCCCGCCAAAAGAAAAATCATCGTCAAAGCCAGCAAAAATCTTTTCATGGTCATATCCTTTCTTGTTGAGGAGTCATGTTAAAAATAGCATCAAATGAGAATTCTATACCGTATTGAGGTTTATTTGTCAAATTCAGATACTATTTATCCCGAATCGTAAGAATATTACTTTTTACGATTTTTTGGTAAGTTAGACTTCGTAAAATACTTTCGAGGAATATTAATCCCCGGGGAGACGAGGTTGGGGCCATCGTCACATCTTCATTACCCTGCCGGTTCCCGAGTGCGTTCAGACGTTCTTTGTTATGGCTGTCAGAAAACAAACGAAGAAATCATCTTTCTCGTCACTGAACCTGCCAGCAAATATTCTTGATCCCGGCCTCTCTTTTCTGATACCCGTCGTAATAATACTTGACCTGAAAAACGCTTTCAGAAAGAATAAGAAACAATGATAAAAACAAAACAATCTTTTTATAAAAAATCCCGTAACCCAGAAAGACAATTCAACCGTGAGTGATATAAAAAAAAGCCGACACAAAAGTCGGTCCAATGCCCTGATCGCATTCTCAAAATTCGCACTGCAGAAAAACCTCGTGGTCATCGCCTATTACATCCTCAGGCTCTATTTCCTCACCATGCGGATTGAGGCTCCCAATCATGAGGTCATTGCAAAGCGTATGGAAAACGGGGAAAAGATGATTGCCGCCCTTTGGCATCAGCGCATCGTTTCCGCGATCCGCTACGCGGCCCGTCTCGGGATTTACCGGCCATCCGCTATGATCAGTCAAAGCCGTGACGGCGATCTTGTTTCTGATATATTCGGCCGCATGGATTTTCGACCGGTCCGGGGTTCATCGTCAAAAGACGGAAAGAAGGCGCTGTCGGCTATGGTGGAAGACTTAAAGAATCATGCATTCGGCGCCCATATTCCGGACGGTCCCCGAGGTCCCATCGGCATCATCAAACCGGGTTTGATCGTGATGGCCCAACAGTCGGGCGTACCGATTGTTCCTCTTTATATCTCCGTGAGCAGGGCGTGGATCCTGAAGAGTTGGGACCGATGCCTCGTCCCAAAGCCGTTCAGCAAAATAACCTGCCGCTGGGGCGAACCCATTTTCGTGCCCAGGGACCTGAGCGAACAGGAATTTGAAGCAACCAGGCGGGAAATAGAAGAACTCATGCTGAAAAATCAGCGGCAGGACGATCACCGCTTCGGATGGAGCAATTTAATATAAGAGATCAAATCCTTGACAAGTTATTTTTAAACATATTATAAATCAACCGGTTTAATGATAAGTTGTAGATTAAGAGTTATCTTTTAACAGAATCGGAATTATGAGGAACTGATAATGAATCTTATCAAGATTCGAATCGCGGATGCGCTGGATCAGATCGACCAGGAATTCGAAAAAACCGTCCATGAAATGTTTAATCTGATCAATCCTAAATTCAGTTTATATCAAAATGCCTGGCGGCCTCAGATCGATATCTACGAAAATACGGAAATCATTTTCCTGCTGGTCGATATTGCCGGTGTTAAAAACGAAAATCTCCATATTGAAATCAACCATAAAACTGTTAAGATTTATGGAAACAGAAGCGAAAAGCCTCTGGGAAGCGAGGTCCGGTATCGCCTGGCGGAAATCCCTTCCGGATATTTCGAGAGGACGGTCAATCTGCCCGCATCCATCGATACCAACCAGATCGAGGCCGTTTATAAAGACGGCCTCCTGCAATTGACCATGGCCAAACTACCTTTGAATCGAGCTTACAAGGTACCCGTCAGAAATATCTAAATTTTCATAACCTGCATGTTATGCTGTTTGCCGGAGGTTTTAGATGACTGATCAGAAATCACCCGAAGAATTGAAAACTATTAAAATACCCGATATTCTCCCAATTCTTCCTCTCTTCAACGGTCTTATATTCCCTCGGATGATGCTCCCGATCGAGATAGCCGGCGAGCAGTCCATCAAACTCGTTGATGAGGCCATGGCAAAAGACCGTTTTATCGGACTCGTCATGACCAAAAAAAACAACCAGCCTGACGACAAGTACGACGCGGAAGACTTTTATCATATCGGAACGAGTGTCGTGATCATGAAAATGGCCAAAACGGTGGAGAACAAGGCGCAGCTTCTCCTGCAGGGCATTAACCGTTTTAGAATTGTCGAATTCTTAGAAGGAAAGCCTTATTATCAAGCCCGCGTGGAAACACTCGTGGATCAGGAAAAGAAGGATATTGAAACAGAAGCCCTCATGGCCAATTTAACCAGTCTCTTTGATCGGATCGTCAAGCTTACGCCGTTTTTGCCTCAAGAGCTGGGAATGATGGCCAAATCCATCACCGAACCAGGCACTTTGGCCGACATGGTCGCGTCCATCATCAATTCCCCCATGGAAGAAAAGCAAAAGATTCTGGAAATTCTCGATATCAAAGGCCGCCTACGGGAAGTGACGAAGCTGGTCAACCACCAGGTGGAGATTTTGGAGTTGGGCAACAAGATTCAGTCCCAGGTTAAAACCGACATGGACAAGGCGCAGCGGGACTACATTCTGCGGCAGCAACTCAAAGCGATTCAGGAAGAACTGGGCGAAACGGAAGGCTCTCCTGTCGAAGTCGATGAGTACCGTGCGAAAATCGAGAAAAAAAATCTCCCCCCGGAAGCGAAAAAAGAGGCGGAGCGGGAACTGGAGCGCCTGGCACGCATGCATCCCTCATCCGCCGAATATACGGTCGCTTCGAGTTATCTCGACTGGATTCTTGCCCTGCCCTGGTATGAAAGCACCGAGGACAATCTCGACATCAAAAAAGCCAGAAAGGTCCTGGATGAAGATCACTATGGTCTGGATAAGCCGAAGAAGCGCATCATCGAATATCTGTCGGTCCGCAAGCTGAAGCCGGACACGAAGGGTCCGATCCTGTGTTTCGCTGGTCCTCCCGGCACGGGGAAAACCTCCCTGGGTCATTCCATCGCCCGCGCTCTGGGCAGAAAATTCATCCGCATTTCCCTGGGCGGCGTCCATGACGAAGCGGAAATCCGCGGCCATCGCCGCACGTATATCGGTGCCCTGCCCGGCAGCATCATCCAGGGCATCCGGCGGGCGGAATCCAACAATCCCGTTTTCATGCTGGATGAAATTGACAAATTGGGCAGCGATTTTCGTGGTGATCCATCATCGGCCCTGCTGGAAGTCCTCGACCCGGCGCAGAATTTTTCCTTTATGGATCATTATCTGGATCTGCCGTTCGACCTGTCCCATGTCATGTTTATTACCACCGCCAATATTCTGGAAACCATCCCGCCGGCCCTGCGCGACCGCCTCGAAGTCATCGAACTGCTTGGCTATACCCTGGACGAAAAGATCAAGATCGCCCAGCGCTATTTAATCCCCCGGCAGATCAGTGAAAACGGATTAAAAGCGGAACAGCTGACCTTCACCCAGCAGGCCATCAGCCAGATCATTTCGGGATTCACACGGGAAGCGGGCGTCCGGAATCTGGAACGGGAAATCGCCACCATCTGCCGGGGAGTGGCAAGCCAGGTTGCCGAAGGGGCGATTCAATCGACCTCGATTAAAGTTAAAGACATATGCCGCTATCTGGGTCCCGTGAAAGTCAGTCCGGACGTCACCGCCCGGACGGCCAAGCCGGGTGTCGTCATGGGTCTGGCCTGGACGCCGGCGGGAGGGGATATCCTCTTCATCGAAGCCACCGCCATGAAAGGCAAAAAGGGACTGACCCTGACGGGCCAACTGGGTGACGTCATGAAGGAGTCGGCCGCGGCCGCGTTAAGTTTTATCCGCAGCAATGCCGTTAAACTGGGCATCGCCGAAAACTTTTTTGAAGACACGGATATTCATATCCACATCCCCGCCGGAGCCATTCAAAAAGACGGACCGTCGGCCGGTGTGACCATCCTCACCGCACTGACATCCCTCCTGACCAATAAAACCGTGAAGCCGAACCTCGCCATGACGGGGGAAATCACCTTGAGGGGCGTCGTCCTGCCCGTGGGGGGAATCAAGGAAAAGGTCCTGGCCGCTCATCGTGTCGGCGTGAAAACCATTATTTTACCCAAGTGGAACCAAAAAGATTTGATCGATATTCCGCAAAAAGTTCAAAAAGAAATCCAGTTCCATTTTGTTGACGATATGATGGATGTCTTGAAGATTGCCCTGAATAAATCTTAAACACCAACGTGTACCAAAAAATTGGGGGCCTTTATGAACTATATCCTGGAGTCAATGAAAACAGAACACCGTTTGGCCGTTATCGATATCTTTAATTACTTCGTTGAAAACAGTTACGCAGCCTATATGGAAAATAAAGTTCCCTATGGTTTTTTCAATATGTTTTTCGATATGTCGAATGGCTACCCCGCAAAGGTCGCGAAAAACAGCCACGGCGATGTCGTCGGCTTCGCCTTACTGCATGCCTATCATTCCGCTGAAGCCTTCAAAAGAACCGCGGAACTGACCTATTTTATTCTACCGGAACATACCGGCAAGGGCATCGGCAGAGCCTTCCTCGACCTATTTACCGAAGAAGCGAGGGAAAAAGGGATCGACCACCTTCTGGCCAGCATATCCTCGCTCAATGAAGACAGCATGCGGTTTCATTCCAAATGCGGCTTCGAGGAATGCGGTCGTTTCAAAAATATCGGCCGAAAATTCGGCAATGAATTTGATGTCATCTGGATGCAAAAAAGTATATAAGGCAAATGAACTTCACAGATAATATTTTCAACGTCGGCATCAACGAAAAGAGGAACGCGAGCTTTCGGAGTGTTAAATTTTGAAAAAGAAAAGACGCATCATTATCGCTGTATTTTTGGTTCTTCTCATCGGCGTCGCCGCTCTTGTTTATTTCGGACAATGGCGTTCAAAAAGCGGTGAGCTATATTATTCCGGGACCATTGAGACAACCCAGGCTAATCTTGCTTTTCAGGTCAGCGGGCGGGTGCTGAGCATCCCGGTCAAAGAAGGACAACCGGTCAATAAGGGTCAACTCATCGCCGAGTTGGATACAGCGGAGCTTCAATCCCGCTGCGACCAGGCCAGGGCCAATCTCGATCGCACCTTGAAAACCCAAAAGCAGGCGGAAACGGCATGGGAGATTTATAAAAGCGCGTTGCCCGCCGATGTTGCAAAGGCCGAGGCCGGAATCGCAGCCGCCAAAGCTCAACTGGCCGAATTAAAAGCAGGCACACGGGCGCAGGACATCGAGCGGGCGCACCAGACGTATCTTGCCGCGAAAGCCGTGATGGATGATGCCAAAAAAAATCTGGACCGTTATACCAACCTGTATCAAAAGGACATCATCTCGGAAAGGGAATTTGAAGCGGTCCGGTTGAGATACGAGACGTCACTCAGAGACTACAAACGCACTGAAGAAACCTACGACCTTGCAAAAGAAGGCGTCAGGAAGGAAACCATTGAAGCGGCCCAGGCAAAACTGAGCGAAGGAGAAGCGCTCTTAAAGCAGGCCAAGAGCAACCTGAAAAAAATCGATATGGCCAAACAGGACACGGAGGCGGCGCGGGCACAGGTCAAAGCGGCCGAAGCGGCCCTCCGGCAGGCGGAGATCTACTTGAATTACGCAAAATTAACAGCCCCTTTTCCGGGCATTGTGACCAGTCGCAATGTGGAGGTGGGGGAGATTGTTTCGGCCGGCCGCGAGGTCATGACCGTTTCCGACCTGTCGCAGGTTGACCTGAAAATATTTGTCGACGAAATGGAAATCGGCAAGGTCAAACCCGGTCAAGAGGTTGACGTCAAGGTTGATACTTTTCCGGATAAAACTTACAAAGGGAAGGTTTCCTTCATATCGCCCGAAGGCGAATTTACGCCCAAAATCATTCAGACCCGCAAGGAAAGAGTCAAACTTGTCTATCTCGTCAAGGTCACCCTTCCCAACCCTCATCATGAACTCAAATCGGGGATGCCCGCCGATGCCTGGTTGCGATAGCCCTGATCCCAAAAGAAGGTCAACGAACGCCCCCTCGTCAGGACAGGACGAAACGAACAAAAACCATCATCCTAATTCCTGGATGTATGTGGCGGTTGACGACGTATCCATGAATTTCGGTCAGGTGGAAGCCTTAAGCCACATATCGTTTCAGGTAAAAAAAGGCACGTTATTCGGCTTGGTGGGTTCCGACGGCGCCGGCAAGTCTACATTGCTCCGCATCATGGCGACCATGATCCAGCCGGCGTCGGGCAAAATTTTGATTGACGGACTGGATGTGGTTGAGGAAAAACAAAATGTAAAGCATCTGATCGGTTACATGCCTCAACGCTTCGGTTTGTATCAGGATCTCACCGTCGAGGAAAATATCGATTTCTTCATGAATATCTTCGGCATCTCCGGCAAAGAAAGAAAAATCCGGAAGGAGCGCTATCTGGGATTTTCCAATCTTCTGCCCTTTGTGGACCGGCAGGCGGGCAACCTGTCAGGCGGAATGAAACAGAAGCTGGGCCTGGCCTGTGTTCTGGTCCATGAACCCCGGGTCCTCATTCTGGATGAACCGACCAACGGCGTCGATCCCGTTTCAAGGCAGGAATTTTGGGACATCCTGAAACAGATGAAAGACAGCGGTATGACCATTATCGTCTCGACAGCCTATCTGGACGAAGGGGAAAAATGTGATTTGATCGGTCTAATGCATCGGGCCAAACTTCTGGAGACGGCCCCTCCTGAGATCATCATGTCCGGCTTTTCCAATCTGGAAGAAGCGATGATCCGGCGAATTCAGGATGTGGATAAGGAACTCATTCATGACAAGTTCAAATTCTGAGGCGGTTTGGGTCAGGAATCTCGAAAAGCGCTTCGGCGTATTTATCGCCGTTAACAAAATTTCTTTTTCCGTAAACCGGGGGGAAATATTTGGTTTCCTCGGTCCCAATGGGTCGGGCAAATCGACCACCATCCGAATGCTTTGCGGCATTCTAAATCCTACGGCCGGTGAAGGCTCTGTGGCAGGCCATGATATCATCAAAGAAGCGGAAGCCATCAAACAATCCATCGGCTATATGTCGCAAAAATTCTCGCTCTATGAAGACTTGACGCCCTTCGAAAATATTCGTTTCTATCTCGGCGTATATAATGTACGTCCTGAACAGTGGCACGAAAGAATTGAATGGGTCCTGTCTATGACGAGGCTCGAAGACGTGCGCAACCGTTTCACAAAAGAATTGCCCCCCGGCTGGCGTCAGCGCCTGGCTCTCGGGTGCGCGCTCCTTCATAAACCGGACATTTTGTTTCTGGACGAACCCACGTCCGGCGTCGACCCCGTCACGCGGCAGCATTTCTGGGATTTCATCCGTCAACTGTCTCGGGAGGAGATCACCGTTTTCGTCACGACCCATTATATGGACGAGGCCCGCAACTGCGACAGGATTGTGATGATCAATGAAGGTCGGATCGTCGCTACGGGCAGTCCGGCGGACATTATCGCATCCGCCTGTCCCGGCCGTGACGACGCCGATCTCAATGATGCCTTTATCACGTTGATGTCGCATTGACAACGCTACCTTAAAAAAACCGGGAACATCTGTTTGGGCAAATTTGCTTGACAGTCAACAAGGCCATCACTTATACTTCCCTCCTCTTCAGATTAGGAAAAAAATAACGACATTCACCGGATCATATCCTATGATTAAAAATGTCCTGATCATTGATGATTCTCCGATCGCCAGGAAAATTCTCAGAAGCTGTATGCCGCAAGATCGTGATTTTGATTTCTTTGAGGCGGGAGACGGTTTAAGCGGATTGCGTCAATTTGAAGCCTGCACCCCCGACATTACCTTCATCGATCTGACCATGCCGGTCATGAACGGCATCGAAGCCTTAAAGCAAATGAAAAAGGTTAATCCGAACGCCGTTATCATTGTCGCGAGCGCAGACATCCAGCCAAAAACCATTGAGATGGTCATGTCATTGGGCGCGTTTTCCATGTTGAGAAAACCTCTGTCCAAGGAAGCCGTCAGGAACATTATCGCCAAAGTGGAAACAACCAAATAATTTGATTTGGGAGCAGATGATCGAAACCCCAGAAGACATACTAAGCATTGAGGAACAGGACATCCTCCAGGAGATCATGAATATCGGCTTCGGCAGCGCCGCCGCCGACCTGGCTTCCGTGATTAATCTTCATGTAATTCTCAGCGTCCCAACCATCAACATTATCGAATCTGTGCGCCTTCTTGATTATATTAAGGCGGAAATCCGTGATTATCCGGATGTCAGCGTCATCGAACAGAATTTTTATTCAAAATTCAAAGGCGTCGCCCTTTTGGTTTTCTCGGGCGCGTCAGGCAAAACCCTTTTGTCATTGATCGCAGAAGACGAAGCCGGCAGCCTTGTCAAATCGGATCCGATCCAGATCCTGGAAAAAGAAACCCTGATGGAATTAGGAAATATCCTCGTTGGCGCGTGCGTCGGCAAAGTGGCCGATTTGCTGGGTGACATCGTATCCTATTCGCCTCCCCGGATCATCACCGGCAATATGACGGACGGCGATATTTCCGAAGACATGATTGATCCCAAGAATATCGTGATCATCATGCAGGCGGTGTTCCATTTTGAAAACAAAAACGTAGAAGGCTATCTTTTTCTCGTTACCAGCCACGAATCCATTGACTGGCTGAAACAAGCAACCCGAAACTTTTTGCAGCAATACGAATGAACTTTACACAAGTATTCGACATGCTCAATCTGGGTTTGGTTATCCTGGACAAGGATCTTCACATCCAATACTGGAACAACTGGATGGCAACTCACAGTGGGCTTGTCAAAGAAAATTTGATTGGGCGAAACCTCCTTGATGCCTTCCCGAACCTCGATAATCCGATTTTTGCCCGCAGCATCAAATCCGTTTTGACGTTCGGCAATTATTACTTTTTCTCCCAAAAACTGCACGGTTATCTTTTCCCTATGAAAACATCCGGGACCTTTAAAGGGGAATTTCAGATGATGCAGCAAAGCTGTACGGCCTATCCCATCCGGGAGGACAACAAACGGATCAGTCATATCTGTATCACCGTCCAGGATGTCACGGAGATCGCCAGATATGAAAAAGCCCTGATCGAGATGAATTTACGGGACGGCCTTACCGGCGCCTATAACAGGCGGTTTTTAACCATGCGGCTCGCGGAAGAATTTGAAAGGCATCGGCGCTATTCAAGGTCCTTGAGCCTCCTGATGCTGGATCTTGATTATTTCAAAAAAATCAACGACGCTTACGGTCACCAGTGCGGTGATTATATTCTCAAAGATGTTTGTGACACTATATCCTCCATTTTAAGAAAAGTTGATTTGCTGATTCGCTACGGTGGCGAAGAGTTTTGCTGCCTTTTGCCGGAAACGGACCTCAATGCCGCCCTCAAGCTGGCGGAACGGATTCGACAATCCATCGCCGAGAAGGATTTCCTGTACAACGACGATAAAATTCATATTACCGTCAGTATCGGCGTCCATGAATTTCGCGGTGACATCGACTCGTCCGATACCTTGTTGCGAAAAGCAGACGAGGGCCTTTATAAGGCGAAAAAAGCGGGGCGCAATAAGGTCTTCTCCGTCTAAAAAATCAATCAGGAGTGTTTGTTAATGATGCGATTCCTCAACCGTTTGATCATGTCGATAGCCATTTTGATTTGTCCTTTTTTTTCCGCTCCTGGCGTTCTGGGAATGGAGCCCCCTTTGCTCAGTGGATCCTACGTGGTTTTCCAACTGGAAAGCGGCTTTCACGGTCCGGATTCCGTCGGCGATTTCGGTCCAAACCAACAGATATTTCTGAGCAAGAGCGAAATAACCCTCAATCAGGACGGGAGCTACGCAGAACGGATCCGCGACAAAATGATCAACAGATTCATTACGGATGAGTGGGTGGATCAGAGCATCGCCGACCCCTACGATCAGGACTGGTACGCAAGAACCCGTTTTCAAACCAGCTATTTGGATTATGGTGAAGAGACGGTCAGCGGAACATACCTGATCGGTCCGGACGGCAGCATCATTTTCAAATTTATGGAAGATGGCGCCCCGGAGACTATGACCGGTCTCCTGGACGACAAGACCATATGTCTCATCTTAGGTAAAACAGAATATAAAGCCGCCGGCGGGTCGGCCATGTCCGGGATCGGTTTCGGCGTAAAAAAAGGAATGGGCATGAACAAGGGAAGCATTACCGGAACTTACATTACCTACATCATGGGAATGTCATTTCACGGGAAGGATGAAAATAACCATTTTGGCCCCAACGAAGACATTGTGCTGGATAAAAGCGAAATCACCTTTGACGGAAAGGGACATTATGAAGAAAGGTACACAAATAAGCGAATAAGGCGACACATTGATGACATCATTACGAATCAGGGTACGCAGGAACCGCCCATCGATAACGACCAGGTCAATCAAACCCATTTCACCACGACCCTGATAACCGATCCGGAAGAAATCTTAAATGGGACATACGATGTTGGGGACGATGGTACCATTACCTTTTCCTTTGAAGAGGACGGTGAGTTGGTTTCCGTCACCGGTCACGTCAGCGCCGACGGGCGGATCTTTGTTTTTGGAAATATGGAGCATCATCCGAATGAGGGTTATGCCACATCCGAGATGGTTCTGGCGGTCAAGAAAGCCGCCGGATTGAATAATTCCCATTTAAAGGGTTCCTATGCCGGATATCTGTTTGAAAAAACATTTCACGGACCCGGACCGGATGGAAATTTCGGTCCCAACGAAGAAGTATTTGTAGGAAAATCCGTCATTCAGTTTGATGGCGACGGTCATTTCACGGAAGCCTTAAGGGAAGAAAAAATAGAGCGTCAGATATCCGATTCACAGTTCAACCAGAGTGGACCCACGGACCTGGATTGGTTGAATTTGAAGAAATTTAAAACAACTTACGCCGTTTTGACGGACGAAATCACAGGAACCTATCAGGTAAACAGCGATGGAACGGTGACCCTGAATTTTATGGAAGACGGCGAAAACGTAACGCTTACAGCCTATCTCAGTGACGACGGCAACAAATTAGTACATGGAACGGTGGAATATGAATTGGCCGGCGCCTGGGCCGGTATCGAACTGACGTTCCTGGCAAAGCAAGGTTACTATGCCCCGGAAAAAGGGGATATCGACGGTAACGGCATGGTTTCACTGGCCGATGTTATTGCGGCCCTTCAAACCATAACCGGAAAAGCCCCTGAAAATATCTATATCGAAGCGGATGTCAACGGCGATGCAAAAATCGGAAACGAAGAAGCGATCTATCTTTTGCAAAGGCTGGGCGGTTTGCGTTAGGTGTCACACGGGTATTAATCCTTGATCTTTTCGTAAAATTATCGCACATTTCAGCAGACCGATTTTGCATTCGCGACGTCATTGATATTAGAACCCCTCCGGAGGCACCTTGAAACCGACCAACATCCGGGCAATTGCTCAGAAAGAAATCTATCACCTGATCAGAGATTTTCGCAGTCTCTACCTCGCCTTCGCCATCCCGCTTTTGCTGATTTTTATGTTCGGCTACGCGTTGCGTCTCGATGTGGACAATGTCAAAACCGTCGTCGTCGATTATGACCGGACGGACCTGAGTCGTGATTTTATCCGGCACCTGGATGCCTCAACGTACTTCCATATAGAAAATTACCTGAAAAATACCCAGGCCGTCACAAAATATCTGGACCACGGATGGGCAACCCTGGCCGTGATCATTCCCCCCGGCTGGACGAAGAATATACACTCCGACCGTGACGCGCCGATGCAGGTCATCCTGGACGGCAGCGATCCGAACTTCGCGGGCATCACCCGGGGCTATATCACGGCATTTATTGAACAATACAATCAAAAAAATCTATTACGCTACCTGAACCGCCAGGGCCGTAATCAAATGAACGTCCCCGTGGAAGGCCGCATCCGGGTCTGGTTCAATGAAGACCTCGAAAGCCGGAACTTCATTATCCCTGGCATCATCGCCATCATTATCATGCTGGCCGGCGCCATGTTGACCTCCCTGGTCATCGCTCGGGAATATGAAAACGGCACGATGGAAACCATCAAATCCCTGCCTATCGGTGCCGCCGAATTCATCATCGGAAAAGCCGTTCCCTATTTTTTGATCGGCCTGACGGATGTCCTTATCGCCGTTCTCATGGGACAGGTCTTTTTCGGTATCGTGATGAAATCAAGCTTCTGGCTGATGATCTTAGCATCATGTCTGTATCTTTTTGTGGCCCTTGGCCTCGGTCTGTTGATCTCCGTCATCACAAAATCGCAACTGATCGCCAACATGGCGGCTATTTTACTGACGTTCCTACCTTCCATTCTTTTGTCCAATTTCGTTTTTCCCATCATCAATATGCCGAAGATCCTGCAAATCATCACCTATGTCGTTCCGGCCCGATACTATATCGAAATCCTGAGCGGTATTTATTTGAAGCATCTCGATTTTATCCAAATGTGGTCCGACTTTCTGGTCCTGCTTTTGATGTTTCTCATCATGTCGGCCATGAACATCCGTCTCCTGAAAAAGGAGGGCCTGTGAAATGAACCGGCTGAGGATTCGCGAGCTCGTGCGAAAAGAATTCATCCAGCTTTTCCGGGACAAGCGAAACTGGCCCATATTGTTCATCGCGCCCATCCTCCAGCTTCTTGTATTCGGCTATGTCGTCAACTACGACATCAAGGAAATCAGGGTTGCCCTCTCCGACCAGAGCCGAACCAGAGAAAGTCGGATGCTGGCCGACGCCTTCACGGCCAGTAACATCTTTCGGATCGTCCGGGCTTCGGACGATCCCGGACAAGTGGAAGACGCATTGCTGGCGGGGGACGTTGACCTGGCCATTAAGATCGGACCGGATTTCAGCAGCCTCATCCGGCAGGGTAAAACAGCGGCCGTACAAATCCTGAGCGACGGCAGCATGAGCAACATGGCTGCCTTGCGTCTCGCCTATATCTCCACTATTCTGGACAATTTAAACCGGACCTTTATCCGGGAGCTCTATCCCCAACAGATGACCTATGGCCGGATCGACGGCCGGATTAGAACCTGGTATAATGCCAACCTTGACAGCCAGAATTTTTTCGTCCCCGGCATTGTCGCGTTTCTAATTATGCTTATCTCTCTGCTTCTGACGTCCATGGCCATCATCCGGGAAAAAGAGGCAGGCACCATGGAGCAGTTGATCGTCACGCCCGTCAAATCCATCGAGTTGATCGCGGGAAAGACGATTCCCTATATTGCCATTTCCCTCACGCAAATGACGGTGGTGACCGCCATCGCCGTTTTATGGTTTAAGATACCCCTGACCGGGAGCGTCGTTTTGATCTTTTTTTCCGCCTGTATATTTTTGTTGAGCACCCTGGGCATCGGTCTTTTTATATCGACCATTTCGGCCACACAACAGCAGGCCATGATGACAACCTTCTTTTTCATCGTCCCTTTTTTCATGCTGAGCGGTTTTGTCTTTCCCATTGCCAATATGCCGGAAATTATTCAATGGCTGACCTATGTCAATCCTCTTCGCTACTTCCTCGTCATCATCCGCGGCGTCTTTCTGAAGGGGGTAGGCCTGGAGGTCCTGTGGCCACAACTGTTCGCCCTGACGATTATTGGTACGATTGTTTTTTCCGGCGCGATCATCCGCTTCAGAAAGCGTCTTGACTAACAGTGAAAATAAAATTCCACCCTTGAGGAATTGGGCTTATGATCAAAATCATTGAAGACGAATCGGCCATTCGGAAATACCAAAAGAAGTTCTTGAGATGCTTTAAACCCTATATCGATGAAAAAATCGCCGTCCGCATCGGCCATATGGGCGCCAGCTTTAACGCCAAAGTCCTCTGGTCGAAAGAACTGGGGATCTGGCTCTACGCTACAAAAATCGAAGGAAGCCGCTATTGGAATGCTTTTGGTCTGGACAAGCCGAAGGCGCACTCGACCGTTTCCATCACCTGTGAAATCAATCTGCCCATCAGCGGGATCGACCGGCGCATCGGAGGCGCCGTGGCTCGGGACCAAAAGAACAATATCTTTCTGGTGCATCGGGGCATCATCGGCGGCGGGAAGAAAGGTATCGGCAAATCCCTTTTCGAACAGAACTACCGCGGCGTCTGGACGCTCTTGGAAGACGGCAGTCGTGACATATCCGTTGCCTTGATCGGCCTTCTGAACTCACCAAATCTGGCCAGACAAGCTGTTCATTTTATTCACAAAATAGATCGCATCAAAAACCAGACGGCGCCCTCCTCTTTACAATTGGAGATTTTTGATGAATACTATTTAAGGGAAGAATTGATCGGCGCCAAATTGTCAGAGTCTCAGAGAAATTTGGAAGCCGAATGCAATTCGGCATTGATCGTCAAAGACTTATATGAACGACTGGTGGAATATCGCCTGCGCGCTGCCAATGACGCCTATCGGGATCTCTTTATTGTGGACAAAGCCGATATGGTCAAGGCGGTTTTTCTGATCAGAACGGACATATCGGCGGACAAGCTGCAGGAGGGAGCTATGCGACTGTTGATGAACACGCTCTCTTTACCGCGACAGCCCCGTCTGATCATGGTATTGCCGGAACATCCGGATAAACAATGGGCGAGAAAGCTGACAAACCTGAATATTGAGTATCTGGTCTATCGCTGGAACGGAGACCGCGTTGAATTTCCGGCGCTGACAAAACTATTACCGTTCTAAAATAAAAATAGAGGCCAATGACGGGTAACTCGTTTTAATTTGTATCTCGTTATCGGCCAGCCGTTACCCGCCGCGGTGGTTTTCAAATATCACCGATTTCCACAGGGTCATGGGAATTATGAATTCTTTTATAAAAGGAGGTGCAGGCCATGAAACCGATCGGGGCTTTAATGTGGGAGCATCGCACGATTGAAAAGATGATTCGCCTCTTTGAGGGTGCAATCGAACATATCAACCAAGATAACAAAATTAACGCCGATTTTGTCGAAACCGCTGTTGACTTCATCAGGACTTACGCAGACCGGACCCATCATGGCAAGGAGGAGGATATTCTCTTCCGGGACCTGGCCAAGAAAAAGCTTTCTTCCGAACACGCGAAAACCATGAACGAACTGGTGGAAGAACATGTTTACGCCAGAAAAATCGTCGGTCGCCTGGTGGAGGCTAAAGATCAGTATATTAAAGGCCGTAGCGGCGCGCTGACAGAGGTCGTCCGCTGTCTCGAAGAACTGGTCGATTTGTATCCCCGACATATTGAAAAGGAAGACCAGCATTTCTTCTTCCCCTGCATGGAATACTTCACGAAAGAAGAACAGGACGCGATGCTCCTGGAATTTTGGGAATTCGACAGAAACATGATCCATGAAAAATACAAAAAGGTCGTCGAACGATTCGAACAGGAGGCATAGCGATGAATAACCCATCTGACCTTCATGTCACTGCTGAAACCGGCGATGCCCTCATCGTCGTTGACGTGCAGAATGATTTTTTGCCGGGAGGCGCGCTGGGTGTCAAGGAGGGCGACAAAATCATCGCGCCCGTCAATCAGGTCATCCGGGTCTTTCTGACCCAAAAACTTCCCATCCTCTATTCCCGCGACTGGCATCCGGCGGATCACAGTTCCTTCGCACGAAACGGCGGTCCCTGGCCGCCCCACTGTGTTCAAGGCACGGAAGGGGCGACATTTTCCCCTGCTCTGAAAATGCCGCCGGATCCTCTGATTTTTTCCAAAGGAACCCATGTCGAAAAAGAAGAATACTCCGCTTTTCAAGGTCGTGATTCAACGGGCAGATCCATGGCGGAGGCACTGAGTAAATTCGGCGTCAAGCGCGTCCTAATCGGCGGCCTGGCCACGGATTATTGCGTTTTGAACACGGTGCAGGATTTATTGAAGGCCGGTTTCCGGGTGATCGTCCTGACCGACGCCTGCCGTGCCGTTGACGTCAGTCCCGGCGATGGAGAAAACGCCCTGGTGGAAATGATCGCGGAAGGGGCGACCATCGCCACAGCGAAAGCCGTAGGTTAACAGCCATGAATCCCTTGACAAGCCCGCTTTTGACGGATCTCTATCAGCTGACGATGCTCCAGGCCTATTTGAACAGCGGCATCAGGCAGCAGGCGGCCTTCGAGTTCTTTGTCCGAACCCTGCCGGAAAACCGAAACTTCCTGACGGCCTGCGGTTTGGAAACTTTTCTCGATTATCTTGAAGGCATGCGGTTTTCACCGACCGAACTCATTTACATGAAAGGCACGGGCCGATTCTCGTCCGATCTGATCGATTATCTGGAACAGTTTCAGTTCACCGGCGATGTCTATGCCATGCCCGAAGGCACGGTTTTTTTCACCGACGAGCCGATCATCCGCGTCGTGGCCCCCATCTGCGAGGCCCAGCTTGTGGAAACACGGTTAATTAATATGGTTCAGTTCGAAACGCTCATCGCCAGCAAGGCGGCCCGCTGCGTCATTGCCGCCGACGGCAGGGCATCATTGATCGATTTCGGCGTCCGCAGGGCCCACGGTGCGGAAGCGGGACTGCTGGCCGCCAGAGCTTCTTATATCGCCGGCTTTATCGGAACATCAACGGTACTGGCGAACGCGTTTTACGGCATTCCCATCTTCGGCACCATGGCGCATTCTTTTATTGAAGCCCATGACAGTGAAGAAGCCGCTTTTATCGATTTCTGCCTAGCCAATCCGCAAAACACCACCCTCCTCATCGACACGTACGATACGCCGAACGGCTGCCGCAAAGCTGTTGAGGTCGCGAAGATTCTTGCCGAAAAAGGCATCAGGGTCCAGCGGGTCAGGCTGGACAGCGGCGACATACTGGCTCTGTCGAAGGAGGTCCGGCAAATTCTCGATCAAGCGGGTTATCGCGACATAGAGATCTTTGTCAGCGGCAACATGGATGAATTCATCATCGAGGACCTGCTCACCAGCGGTGCGCCCATCAACGGTTTCGGTGTCGGCACCAAAATGGACACATCGGCGGACGCGCCTTATCTGGAATGCGCATACAAATTAACGGAATACGCGGACCGACCGCGAATGAAGAAGTCTTCGGGCAAGGTGAGCTTACCCGGAAGAAAACAGGTCTTCCGGTCATACGAAAAAGGCAGGATGACAGGGGACGTCATCACCGTTGAAGGCGATTCTTTGGCGGGAACCCCGCTGATCGAACAGGTCATGGTCGGCGGAAACAGGCTGGCCAAGCCCCGGACATTGCAGGAAACCGCCGCCTACACGCGGGATCAGTTTAACGCTCTGCCCCGGGACCTGCGGGCGCTCAGGACAGCACCCGCCGCCTATCCCGTCGCTTTGTCGCCGTCCTTGAACCGTTTAAAAGCTAAGATTGAAACAAGTCTGGATCGCTAATCGCTGTCAGGTACGGATGGTTTTCCCCATTTTATAGTCATCCATGACAAAGCCGCCGCCAATGTCCTGAACCAGCGCAAAAAGCTTCTCAAAGCCCCATGTTTCATAGGTCCTGATGGAGTTCGTATTGTTCTTATTGACCGTCAGGGTAATCGCCGCAAATCCCTCTTTTTTCGCGATATCCTCGATGAACGTAAAGCCTTCCCAGCCGAAGCCCCGTCCGCGCTCCTCGGCCCGAACATAAATCTTGCTCAGGAATAATTCGTCTCCCCGGGGTTGAATGCCGATGTATCCGATATCATGGCCGTTTTCCCGGATCAGGAAATAGCGGTACCCTTCGGCGATCTGTCGGGTGATCGCGTCCCGGGACTGGATTTTATCCAGCATATAGTCCACCTGAGCCCTGCCGATAATGGGTGTATAATGCTCCGTCCAGATTTCTCTGGCCAGGGATTCGATTATTTCTATTTGTTTTTGAGTCGATACAGGAACAATCATCCGTTGTTTCAACCCCCAGGTGAAATTGTCTTGACAGAAAAACATGCTTTTTTTACACTCATTTAACACAAGCTGTTTTTTTGGCAAGCAAAAAGACTCATGCACAAAAGGGTACCTGACTCATCAAAACAAGATCGGGGTATCGAGCTATGGGGATTCTCGAGGAAGCCATGATCCACCTGGACCAGGGGACGCGGGTTGCCGAACCAAATCATAGTCCCTTTGTAACCGTCAGTTATGCCCAAAGCCTTGACGGCAGCATTGCCCAGCGTCCCGGCCATCCGCTGAATATCAGCTCCCGGGATTCGCTAATTCTGACCCACCGTCTCCGGGCCATCCATGAAGCCATTCTCGTCGGCATCGGCTCTGTCCTGGCTGACGATCCTCAGCTCACCGTCCGACACGCCACCGGTCGAAATCCACAGCCCGTCATCCTTGACAGTCGGCTTCGCTTTCCCTCCTATGCCAAATTGCTCAACGGCAGTCGGCCCGTCCCATGGATTGTGACGTCAGACCAAGCCGATCGTTCAAGGGAACAAACCCTCAAGGGGCTGGGAGCCGAAATCATCAGGCTGCCGGCCGACGAAGACGGAAGAATCAATATCCGGACGCTCATGAGATGCCTTGCCCAAAAGGGAATACGAAGCCTGATGGTCGAAGGCGGCTCTCAGGTCATTACCAGTTTTATCCTGGCCCGGGCCGTCAATCAATTCGTCGTTTGTATCGCGCCTTTCTTTGTCGGCGGAACACCGATCATTGACGTGACCGCGGGCCTTAAACCGTCGCAATACCCACGCCTGGTAAATATTTATCATGAGAAGGTCGGCAGTGACCTGATATTGCGGGCCGACACCAACTGGTCCGAGCCATGAAACGACAGAGCCTGTTTTTTACACGTCCAAATCAGGTGGAAATCCTGGAAGAAACGATCCCCAAGCCCTCCAAGGGCAAAGTGCTCGTCCGAACCTTGGCATCAGCCATCAGCGCGGGCAGCGAACGGCTGGTCTACCGTGGGGAATTCCCGGCACACACCGCCCTGGATGCCGCCATTCCCGCCCTGAATGGTACATTCGCATACCCTGTAAAATACGGTTATTCTACGGTCGGCGATATTCTGGCCATCGGTACCGGTGTCGATGACTTATGGCAGGGCAGAGAGGTATTTTCTTTTCAGCCCCATCAGAGCCATTTTCTCGCGGAAACCAGCGAACTCTTCCCCCTGCCCCCCCATATGAATATCCGGGACGCGCTTTTTCTTCCGTCCATGGAGACGGCAGCCACCCTTGTTATGGACGGCGCTCCGCTTCTGGGGGAACGGGTTGTCATTTTCGGCCAGGGAATAATCGGGCTTTTGGTGACAACACTTCTGAAACGATTGTCTCTGGAGAAGATTTTAACCCTTGAAAATTCTCCCAGGCGGCGTAATATGTCGCAGGAACTGGGGGCGGATTTGACCATCGATCCCAAGGGCTGGGAAGCCGAGGCAATCCTGTCCCTTCTCAAGGGAAACAGCGAATATGAAGGCGCCGATCTTACCTATGAATTATCGGGCGATCCCAACGCTTTGGATCTGGCCGTCTTGTTGACCGGCTATCACGGCAGAATCGTCGTTGGCTCATGGTACGGGACAAAAGCCGTTACAGCAAATCTGGGCGACCATTTTCACCGAAGCCGTATCCGCATGATTTCCAGCCAGGTCAGCACCATCGACCCCGCTCTGAGGGGCCGTTGGACCAAAGATCGCATGATCCGTCTGGTCTGGCGTCTCCTTGACGAAATCGCGCCGTCCCGTTTCATTTCCCACACCTTCGCTTTTGAGGAGGCATCGAAGGCCTTCGAACTTCTCGATAAAGACGTAGATTCCTGTCTCCAGGTCATACTGACCTATGAGAACCACACCCGGTAAGCGTACAATAATATCCAATATCTACAAAAGGAGGCCATCCATGTATCGTGTTGCCATTCAACGGAAATTCGCGGCGCGCCACTATTTGACCGGCAGCGACCGGGTCGCCGAAAATCAGCTCCATACCCATCAATACCGGTTGGAAGCCATGGTTTCAGGAACCGAACTGGACCACCATGGTTTTTTGATCGATATGGACGATCTTTCTTCCCGATTGGACAAAATCCTCTCTTGTTATCGAGATCAGATTCTCAATGACCTTCAGCCGTTTGCCGGCCTTAACCCCAGCATTGAGAACCTTTCCGGAGTTATCGCCCGGGACCTTCTGAATGAAGGTGTCTGGCCGCAGGCCTCCATGCTGAGGATAAAAATATGGGAAAATGAAGAGGCATGGGCATCCTATGATGAGGGTTATACATGAGAATCGCCTTGATTCTATATGGAGATCCGCACCGCATGACCGGGGGTTTTCTCTACGACCGGATGCTGACGGAATACCTTCGCCGTCAGGGTGATACCGTTGAGATCATCTCCCTGCCCTGGCTTCGATACGGACGCGCCCTGTTTCCCCGCGCGGAGTCCCTCGTCGAAAGCCGTCTGGCAGACTTTTCACCGGAAATGCTTTTGGTGGACGAACTGTGTCACCCTTCCCTGTTTCGTTCATGCGAAAAGATCAAGTGTTCCCTGCATTGTCCCATGATTGCCATCGTCCATCATCTCCGGTCCTGTGAAGATCACCCGGCCGGGCTGAAACGGCTTTATGAAATCGTCGAAAACAAATTCCTGTCTTCCATGGACGGATTTATTTTCAACAGCGCCAATACTCAAAAGACCGTTACGGCCCGAATCGGAAATAAAAGACCCGGCGTCGTGACCTATCCCGGCGGCGACCGGTTCGGCATGGACTTGACTGATGATGAACTGATCGCAAGAGCTGTGAAGCCGGGCCCATTGAATATTCTTTTTATCGGCGCCCTGATGCCGCGCAAAGGCCTCCATCACCTGATTTCCGCCCTGACCGGCCTGAAAGCGGGCACATGGCATTTGACCGTTGTGGGCAATCTGAACACAGACAGACACTACGCCAAGGCCATCCGCACGCAAATAGCCGCAGCCGGTTTGAACGGCAGCGTATCCCTTGAGGGAGAGATTGTGGATGACAAGCTTATCGACCAGTTAAAGAGTAGCCATGTACTGGCCGTTCCTTCATTTTTCGAAGGCTTCGGAATCGTTTATCTGGAAGGCATGGGCTTCGGACTGCCCGCCGTTGCCGCCGAGGCCGGCGGCGCCGAGGCGATAGTCGCCCATGGCGTAAACGGATACCTTATCCCATACGGCGACACATTGTTGCTCGGCGCCTATCTGGGGAAATTGGCAGCGGACAGAGAACATCTCACCGAAATGGGCCTGGCGGCGTTGCGTACCTATCGGCATCATCCAACCTGGGAAGACACGGGAGAGAAAAACATCTCGTTTCTGCATCAATTTTCATAATCCCTTCCCGGTGCGATTCCCATTGACAGCGAAGACGTCTAACTTTATAATTCACACATTTAGAACGACGGCTAATCAATTAATCATCATTATTAGAAACAAGATCCGAATAAACGGCTTCCAAACAAACACAGGGTAAAATTGAGTCCTTATTGTGATGAGAATCATTAGGTTGATCTGGGCATGGTTCTGGGCGGTGTTGGCCACCACGATCCTTTTTTTGCCGATGACGATCGCCGCTCTCTTAAGCAACACGGGAAATCTGGCCTTTAATATTTCAAAGCTCTGGGCCAATATCATGGTGAGGGTCACGGCTGTTCAATGCAATATCCGGGGCCGGGAAAAGATCAAGCCGGGCCGGTCATACATCATTATTACCAATCACCAGTCCCTCTTCGATATTCTGGCCCTCGTCACAAAGCTGGGGATTCAGTTTCGCTGGGTCATCAAAAAGGAAGTATTGAAAATTCCCCTCTTCGGCTATGCCCTCTGGGCGGCCAAGAACATCTTCATCGACCGGTCGGACAGAAGACAGGCCATCGGCAGTATGAAGCACGGGCTCGAACGCCTGCCCGGGGGGGCAAGCGTCATGGTCTTCGCGGAAGGAACGAGATCGCCTGACGGAGAAATCCATCCCTTCAAAAAAGGCGGGTTTGTCATGGCCGTCGACAACAGGCTGCCCATTCTTCCCGTTACCATCAACGGCAGCCGGAAGGTTCTGCCAAAGGGCGATACGTCTTCTACGCCGGGTCCCATCGAGGTCGTCGTCGCTGATCCCATCGATACGGCAAATTACACGCACGATAATCTGGAGGAACTAATCCGGCAAACGCGGGATACCGTCATCGCCAACTTCAATCTCCATTATCCGGAAAGGAGACATGATGAAAAAGGGTGATGATGATGGATGATTGAGAATATTAATTCATTTTTCTTCTGATCTCGCCGTACCGAACCAGGGCGGACATGGACAGGACGCAGTCTTCGATGACCGAGTGAACGGGTATTTTGACTTCCTTCAAGATCACATCCATCCGCTTCTGCGGCAGCCAGGACAAGGTGATGATCGGCTTGCCGTATTGATGGGGGATGTCGCCTAACGCGTATCCGGCATCCGCGATTTCCCGGCTTTTTTCTTCTTCCGTTTTCTTATAGCTCATTTCGCGGGGTACGCTTGTGAAAACGGCGTCGATATAAGGTAAGGAAGCCAGCATGTCAATGATGCGGACTTCTCCGGGAGTATCGATGAAGGCGCCCGCCAAATCGACCGGGTTTCGGGGGTTAGGCGCATGAGCCGGCAGAATACTCTTCAGCCGCTGTTGATCCTCTTGGGTGAATTCCGGCACTTCCATGCCCAATTTAATGAGATTGTCCGAAGAAACGACGCCCTGGCCGCCGTTTCCAAGAACGGCGATACGGTTCCCCCTTGGAATGGGCTGGCTGAAAAGGGCTTCGGCCATAACAAACAGATGCTCCAGCTGTTCCACGCGAATGATGCCGGCCTGGCGGCATACTCCGTCGAAGACGGCGTCGGAACCGGCAATGGATGCCGTATGTGAAAGCGTCGCCCGGGCTCCGACAATGGAAGAGCCGCCTTTATAAAGCAGAACCGGCTTTTGCCGAACAACGTGCTTTGCCGCTTCAATGAAACGCGGCCCGTTCTTGAAACCTTCCATATACAGGGCAATGACCTTTGTATCGTCGTCCTGCCCCAAATATTCCAGGTAATCCGCCGCTGACAGATCCGCCTGATTGCCGATGCTGATGAACTTGCTAAAGCCGAACCCCCGGCTCACGGCGATCCGATTGGCCGTACCGCCGAAGCTTCCGCTCTGGCTGATAAAACCCACCGGTCCCGGAATTCGCGGCTCCGTGGGCGAGAGATTCAATCCTACGGCCGACGACCAGATACCGTTACCATTTGGGCCGACAAATCGCAAATGCCCTTCCCGGGCGATACGGACCGTTTCCTCCTCCAAGGCCCTCCCCTGTTCTCCCGTTTCGGCGAAACCGGCAGAGATGATTACACCACCCCGGACACCCTTCTCGACGCAGTTTTTCATCAAAGTCGGCATTTGCGAGGCCGGCACGGTAAAGACAGCCAAATCCACCGGACCGGGAATATCCCGCACATCCTTATACGCCGCCAGGTTCATGATTTCCTTTTCCCTGGGATTAACGGGGTACATTTTCCCTTGAAAATCAGCGCGAAGCGCCCTGTCCAGGATCCGCCCGCCCCATTTGTTCACGTCATGGCTCGCGCCGATGACGGCCACCGATCGCGGCTTAAAAATATAGTCCATCCGCTTTACGATATCTTCCCGCATGTAATAATCCTCAAGCTCTTTAAAAGATTAAATCTCGGCTTATTTATGACAATTGCGTGAGCTTCGCAACCGAATTTCGGTCAAATCACAGCGACCGCGATTTATATATTCCGGTAGGCCCTGCTGAAACTGCCGAAAAGAAACACGATAACCGCCGTGAGAGTGCCGCCTGTGCCGATCGTAGCGGGGGCGCCAAAAGCATCGGCCAGAAGACTGATGAACATGTTTCCCAGGGGAAGCGCCGAAAAAGTCAGCATATAGATGCTCATGACCCTGCCGTGATAGCGACTATCCGATTTTTGCATGATGAGCGAAGCGTTGAGAGAAAGGTAGGCGGCGGACACGCCTCCCACAAAGAAAAGCATGATCAGAGCCACCAGGTAATGCTCGTTACTGGAAAATACAACGAGGGAAAGACCGAAAAGCATGCCCAGGGTAAGCTGAACCAACCCCGGCCGCTGTAGATTCCGCAGGGAAGCGATGACCAGCGATCCCACGAGGGCGCCGATGCCGTTAACCATCATGAGCATTCCTAAACCGCCGGGGCCGACATGGAAAACTTTTTTCGCGAAGACCGGCATCAGGGCCTGATAGGGCAAGCCAAGCATGATAGGCGCCAGGCTCAGGGCAAGCAGAACTGGAAGTACCGGGTTATTGCGAATATAGGCAACCCCGTCTATCATCGACCGGAACCCCGTTATCCCGTCCCGTTCGACCCGTCCACCGGGTTCGGTAATATTCAAAAATCCCAGGAACACCAGAGCGTACATAACGGCTATGAGCACGTAAACACCGCCCACACCGATCCAGGCAACGCCGATGAGCATTCCCGCCAGGGGCGGACCCAGGACGCGGCTCGCATTGGTGCCGGCCCCACCCAAAGCGATTGCGTTCATCAGTCGGGGCTGGCTGATCACTTCGGCAAAGAAAGACTGGCGAGCCGGCATATGAAAGGTAAATGCCGTGCCCATGACAGCGCCGATCATAACCATGTGCCAGAGCCTGATGAAATCTGAAAGAACCAGCAGCGCCATGATCACTGCACCCGTTACAAGAACAATCTCGGTAATAATCAGAAGACGCAGTTTTGAATAGCGGTCCGCCGTCATGCCGCCCAGCAGCGAGAAGAGCAGCATGGGAAGTCCAAAGCCGACGGAAACAACACCGATGGAAGAGGCAACGCCGGTCAATTCAAAGGCGAAATAGCCGTTGACAAAAAAGAACATCTGCTGGGCCAGAATCCCCGGCAGCATACCAAGCCACAGAACGCGAAAATCATGCTCTTCAAGAGCGGGAAAGGCCCGTCCCACCCACGCAGAGAGTCTACGCCTTTTAGATTGCTGTTTCTGCCTGAAAGGAGCTTCGTTCATGCCATCCTTTCCGATAAGATCCGAATGACCGAGCATTCAGACTTCGACAAATTTATCAATATCTCACAACTCATGTCATCTATATCGAGAGAAAATTTCGACGTCAAGTTGAACCTTCATCCGCCAACAGGTACCAAGAAATTCCCCAACATCACGCATCCCTCGGAAGACTTCATCTTCATCCCAATCTTGCGACATATTCTCATGGCCGGGCATTTTAGGTTGACGGAAAGTCTAAAAAAGATTAGAAAAATATAAGAGTTAATGACTGCTTCCATAATCGACCCTATCACTGACGGAGGAATCCTCATGGACAAGAAATCGAGTAAGCCTCTCAAGAAGAGCCTGATTATCATACTTATCATTGCTCTGCTCATCATCCTGGGATTGGGGATATATACTTACCTGGATCGGATGGGGGAACAGCCCGCCGAAAAACCAACGGCAAAAGAAAAGGGACCGGACGTCCGTGAACCTGTCGTTACGGTTCCTCCCGAGGTTCAGGCGCCGAATTCCGGCCCCAAGCCCGAGGCGGTAGACATTTGCAAGGAGAACTGGGAAAATCTTCAAAATCTTTTCGCCTATCTGGACCAGCAGGATTATATTGCGTCCCGACAACTGCCGGGAGGAACCTTCGCACACTTTAAGGTCCTCCTGGCCCGTTTAATCAATAATCCGCCATTCGTGCAACGAGAAACGGACGATCTCATGCGCATTCTTCAAAACAAGACGCATTTTTTCCGGGAACTGGGAAAAAAGAACACCCTGCTGCTGCGCGACATTCTCCGGAGAGAAGGAGATATCATGGAATCCTCTTTTGCCATACTGTACGAAGCCATGACATTGCAGGAACAGTGCAAGGCGCACAAATTTGCGTTGCAGGCGCCCTTAAAGGATGTCTACCCCTATGCCGTTTTTTTCCTTAATACCCTGGGCGGCTCATCCTACCTCATTCGGAGGGACTCCCGATTGCGGATGCTGACCCAGTACTACTCCCTTCTCATTCTGCACCAAGCCAACCAGCACAAGCTCAACAAACTGGGACTTGATATCCGCCCCTCCCTCGAGGTGCTGATAAGGGATCTGAAGAGCACGACAAATCTGTCCCGTAAAGAGACATACATCGAGACCCTGAAGAGCATCAGGGCGGAATACTAAACATTTGTCTCAGCACCTTAATCCCCTGACCGACATCATAAGAAGGACAGCCTCTCATTTTGATAAAACGGCATCGTTTTCACTTGGGATGAATTATCGTTGGGCTGTCCTTCATTAACCCCGGAATCATATTGGGTATCTGCTATTCATTTTCCGTTTTCTTTGTCGCCATGCTCAAGAAATCCGGCTCGTGACGGCGGAAAAATTCATGCCTGGTCGTCGATTTTCTCATAAGCTCCGGCGGTGTGTCTTATCCATTTAATTTCTCTCCTCCTCCCGCAGCCAGCCTGCCTTGAGTCTTGTCTTATCAATAACGGATTTCCCCGAATCGTCTTGGTCCTCAGGCCGATGCATGACCTTAAAGAGGGTTGGTCCGATAAGACAGGTCATCACGGCCAGCAGAATGATGGCATCCTTGAATGATGCCGTAATAAACCCAAACTCCAGGCCGATCGTTGCCGCGACGATAATCAGGCTCAGGCGGGATGTCATCAGCACGCCGACGGTTAAGGATTGAAAAAACGAGAGTCCCGTCAACACAAACAACAGGCTTGGCAGCATTTTCACAACTATGGCAAATCCCAGCAGCACCAATGTAAACAGAAACTGGTCGATGGAAAACACATTGGCGATATCGAACTGTGTACCCACATGAATGAAAAAAATCGGGATCAGAAATCCGTATCCGAACCCCGAAAGCTTATTCTCGAGCTGCGCCTTTTCCCGGAAGACCATGGACACCATGGCGCCGCCGATAAACGCGCCCAACACCGGTTCCAAATGACTTAAGCTGGAAAGGGCGACAAACAAAAACAGCAACGCGAGGGAAAAGCGGACACCCAGTTCCTGTGAATCATCGTCCTGGAACAGGCGGTGCATTTTTTCGGGATACCACCAGGCCAGAAATTGAACGATTTTCAGAAGGATACCAAAGCCGATAAAAAACGGCAGAGGCCTTACCAATGCCCAGCTAAACCCCTTCTCATTCCAGAGGACAAAAACCGTAATGACAAAGAGAGTCAGGAAATCGGCCAGTGTCGTGGCGATCAATGTCGTCTGCCCCATTGGCGACTGGCTGGTTCCGGCCTGCCTCAGCGCGGGGACGACCAGTCCCAGGGATGTGGTGGATAAAATCAGCGCCAGATAGAAACCCTGCCCCACGAAACGGGCGGCAACCATGGAAAGACCCACCGTGGCTGCGAAGACGGCTGCCTGCACTGTGTATATTTTGGCGCTGTGCTGCCGAAGAGCGACAAAATTGATTTCCATGCCGGCATGAAACATGAGAATCAGGAAACCGAGATGAGCCAAAAAAGGAAGCCACTCCCCCGAAAACTGAAGATTGAGAAAACTTTTACCTAGAATGATTCCAAAGAGAATTTCCAACACCACCGAGGGCAGTCGGACCCAACGGCCGAGGCCCGGTAAAAAAGCGGCACCCAGTGTGACCAGAACTAATCCCCACGCGGAATGGATGACCATGATGCGTCTCTTTCATTCAAGCAACAAGCAAAACGGAACAGGGTGCCCGGTGAAGCAGCATATTCGTCACATCAAGAGAAAACAGACCCGTTTCGCCCTCCCCGCGGCCGACGACCATGAGTTGGTATTCATCGGCGGCGGCAACAATTTCTTTGACGGGATTGCCATGGCGAACCTGTTCGTCGAATCGGGTCTCATGACGACGGGCCAGATCGCGGACCTGCTGCAGCATCCGCTTTTCCCACTCCCCGCTCGACGCTTGCTCTCCGTGGATATACGAAGGCTCCACAACAATGATAACGGAAACGTCGGCCTTGATCTGCCCGGCAAGATCCACGGCAATTTCCAGGGCGTGTTCACTGGCCGGTGTCCCGTTGAACGGCACCAGGATGCGCTTATAAGGATCGGTATGCCTGCACAGCAAGAGGGGACAGGGCAGATTTCCGGCCATATCCACGAGGTCGCTCCCGAAAATCGCTTTCCAGAATGACAGCTCCGTGTAAGGAACCAGGACGAGACCGATATTGCCCTGGTCAGCTGCGGCCATCAAAGAGGCTTTCAGCTTTCCCTCGCTTTCGGACACCTCGATAGGAAGGATTTCCGACCAGCGAGAAAGAACTTCACGGATTTCATCGGATGGCTTTTCAAAAATCGCTTTGATCTTTTCGATATGGGCGCTCTGTACCCAATAGAAGGTTTCATTCAACAATTCGGTGAGATCAATGACGGCTTTATCGGGAACACCGAGAAGCATTCCCTGGCCGTAAACTCTCGGGAAGTGGGCCCGCCCATCCTTCAAACGCGTTCCGAATTCTTTGTACAGGTCCTTTTTGCCGAGGATGAGGAGCCTGTCCCCTTCTTCAATCACGTCCAACCTGTTGGGAAACAGAAGCTCTTTGTCCCGCAGCACTCCCACCAACCGCCAGTCAGGACCATTGTAACCGACAATATCTGAGAACCCGGGAAGATCCTTTTTGGCCACATACAGCTCCATCAACTCGCCGTCACCCTCACCCAGGACAAAGATCTCGATGCTCGGGTCCCTCAAAAACTGATAGATCCTGCGCGCCATATGGGCGGACATGGGTACGGTCCAGATCTCCAGCTTGCGAAATTCAGGGAGCATGTCCGTGTCACGGACCAGGGCCAGGATATATTTGACCTCCGCTTCGCGCGCGAAACGGACAACCGCGAGATTCACACGATCATCATCCGTCAGTGCCAGCACACAATCCTGCTCCTTGATTTCCGCTTTTTCAAGCACCACCGGGCTGGAAGCGTCCTCACACAGCAGGCTGACGACGGATGGAAAACGGTTCGCGTACGGTGACAGTTTTTCTGCGCTCTTATCGATAATCGATATTTCCCAATGTTCGCTGATACGTTTGAGAAGCTCATCGGTAATGCGCCCGGCACCGCAAATGAGAATCTTCATTGACGCTCCTTTATTTATTTTCCTCTTTTCACCATCCATCAAACAGATGAACACTCGGGGCCGTTCCGTCCGGCCATAGTCCTGAAAAATTTATCAACAGCGGCTTCCCGTCCTATTGTTTCTGTATCTATTCTCATGATGTCGTGGAATCACGGATGGTTCATTTGATAGACTGTTGCTACAATAGCTAAACTGATCCATATTCGTCAAGTTTATTGATTGCCCTCTGCAAGATCAGCTTCTGCGGTTTTATGATCACAGTCATGCAAGTAGGGGCAAAACATCATCCGCCCATAAGGTTCACAATCGGCTATCCGTCAGTCTTACCGAATGGGGTTCCGCAGCAGGCTATTCTTCTCTTCTAATGTCTGGATATGAAGAGATCATTATAAACGTGACGATGTCCGGTCAAAATGT
>JAFGLN010000069.1 GCA_016928025.1 Deltaproteobacteria bacterium | reverse complement strand
GCGGTGGCTAATTGCTTGGCAAAATATCGCCGTTTGTTGTTAGAATACAAAGTGATAGAATCTTTTAATTGTGTGCGAAAGTTGAATGAATAACCTAAACGATATCATCATAAAAATATCAACCGAAAGGAGATCTTTCAGGTTTAGAGGTAAAATATGGCAAACGGAAAGGCAACAATAACTTTTGATGAGGTTGATCTGGACAACTGTATAAAGCAAGGGCTGGAGCTTATCGGTTCCGCGAAATGCAAAAACTGCAAACAAAAGTATTCTTTTCGCATTCACCTGAATCTGCAGAAAAAAAAGCATAAATATGAGGATGTTGTCATAAAAGGGAAAACGGTTACGGTTCTTGTTCCCGATACATACAATGTATCTATTGAATTTTCCGGAAACCATGACCTGACCGAAGGGTTGGATCTTTTGGAAGATGACGAGGAGGAGGCCGAGGCGTTGAAACCCTGCGTCCCTTGCAGCCGATGCACGCCAAATTGCCCAAGGCTCAGAAGGAAATAATGTATTGGCCGGATATCAACGGTCGATGGACAGAAAAATGGCGATTTCAAATTTTGTATTCTGAAATCATATCCAGATAATCTCATCGCATCAATCAGCGTTCTTTTATCATCACTGCAAAAAGAATTCATCCATTCGAGGCCTGGCACGGGTCCGGCCTTTTGTTTACGGAGATCAATAGAGTTAGGTCCCGATGCGGTTGAATTCTGCATCCAGATGAATTAAAAAAGTCTCATATTGGCAGCAGGTTTCCTTCGCTGTCGAAAATCTTTACAATACGCAATAATTTTATTTTTAACTTGATTATATTACGTATTTTCCGGATAAAACCCGCTTGTCGACTGAATTTTTACCAAAAAACGTCGGATTGTTTTACAATTTATACAAACAAAATAACAGGCTAAAACATAAATATAACATATAATCAAATACTTGCCGATAATAAGTAAAATGGTATGGCATTTGCTATACCATGTAAAACCATGTGACGACACGACATAAGCTACGGGTGTTTTTGAAGAAGCGTATCATCCGCTGTTTTGACGAATATTATTAGATGGTATCCTGAGAGCTATAATTATCTTATGCTATTTTAATTGAAATGAGGGAGGATAAATAGATGATAATGATACGGAAGAATATCTTACTATGGGGTTTAATCATTCTGATTCTCTTTTTACCGAATGTGTCGAGTGCGCTTACGGCGTCTTATAATGACCTTTGGGATGTCAGCAACGGGACCAAGGTAACGGCCACAAGCGGGGTACTTTATTATTCTTCTGGTTATCGCTCCTATATTGAAAACATGTTTGGGAGTAGCGGCGGTGTCGAACCTGCAAATACCCTTTTTAAAGATTATATGTCTCCTGGTTATCAAGGCGGATCAGTACCGGCCGGTTACATCCATTATGTAGAATGGCAAACTGTCTCGCCCATAACCTTGCGGAGCTTCAATCTGTTGGCAAATAACGAAGGCATGGATCGTCGGGCATTCAATCATTTTCAACTCTTTGTGGGTGATGGTGCCGGCAACTGGACATCCATTTATGATTTGGGCAATATTGCCACATATGATGATTATAACGGCCCAAACTATAATGAATATTGGCAGATGGAACTCGCGGTTGACCTCGCTGTTCCTGTTAATGCGCAGTATTTTCGGGCGGAATTTACTCAGGCACCGTGGAGCAGCGCATCGGCGGTCGGGCCGCGGATAGGGGAGCTGGACGGCTATGACACTTATTTAGACGGTTCAATGGAAGAAACTGTTCCGGAACCGGCAACCCTGCTTCTTTTGGGGTTTGGCTTTATCGGCCTGGCGGGATTAAGAAAGGCCTTAAAAAAATGATAGATATGTAACCCCCCCGAATATCGCCATTTCCGGCATGCGAAGCGCCATGTGGGGACTGTCCGGACCTGATCCGGGGAGATGTGATAAATAAAAAAATATTCCTGAATGCCGGCATTTGCCGGCATTCTTTTGTAATGTCCTCAAAATTACTTTTTTATTTGACTTCCATAATATTGCGGGGTAGGGCACTAATTCAGAGGTAGACAGATATCTTGATCTCATTCATCCGGAAATGCAGAAGGTTAAATAATGGATCTGGATTACAAAGATATTAAAACCCTTTTTCTGGATGTGGGAAATACCCTCATCTCGATGGTTTCGGATCTGCTTACATTGGCGCGTCGATTCATTCCAAGGCCTCTGAGTGCCTAGTCCAGATAAAAGTCCGGTCCGCTGTCTCCCTCGCCCATAATAACCTCCTTTTCCCGAAGATTGCTGATTTCCTGTTCACTCATTCCCAGTAAATCTCTCAGCACATAATCATTATGCTCCCCGAGCAGCGGCGCGTGCCCGTTGGGCTTTTGCAGACCGCTGAAGTTCCAGGGGGTCCTGATGATTTCCAGTGCACCAAGTTCAGGATGTTCGACTTGCAGAAAGATATTTCTTTGCCAGAAATGTTCATCGGCATAAACATCCCTTGCTTCCCGCGACGGTGCTGCAGCCAGGCCGGCATTACAGAGTTCCCTGACCATCCAGTCACGGTCACGCTCGGATGTCCAGGCTTCGATGATCCGGTCCAATTCTTTTTCGTTCCTCTTGCGGGAAGCCATATCCGCGAATCGCTTATCTTGCGCCAATTCCGGTCGGGCAATGATCCTTGCCAGTAAGGCAAATTCCTCGTCCGAATAAATCTCCAGGGCCAACCATCGATCGATGCCCCAGCACCGGTAAACATTGTACGGGCAGTAGAAAGGATGTTTGTTTCCCATGCGCTCCTGAATTCGGCCGTTCATGTCATAGCCGAGCAGAGTCTCGCCAATCAGACTGCTGACACCTTCGCATTGGGAGAAATCGATAAACTGGCCTTCTCCGGCTTTGAGGCGGTGATTCAAAGCCGCCAGACAGGCGTACGCCACGGTCATGCCGTTCATCAGATCCGCATCACCGGGTGTGCCGTGGGTGGGATGGCTTTCCGGATGGCCGGAAATATAGCCGAGGCCGCCGATAGCCTGGTGAATCGTAGCAAAACCCAGATAATCCGTTTGCGGTCCGCCGTAACCACGGCTGGACAGCGTGGCGACAATGATGTCCGTGCGGACTTTTTTCAATTCGTCGTAGCCGAGTCCCAGTTTATCCATGGCGCCGGGACGCATGTTGTCGATCACAATATCGCTCTTTTCCACCAAGCGTCGGGCGATACGGACACCCTCCGGCTTGCTCAAGTCCAGGGTGAGGCTTTTTTTATTGAGATTCACCGTAATATTGCCCAGCCCCTGATTGGGTCTCACTTTTGTCGGGATGGCATCCTGAAGGGGCCAGACCACGGATCGCCGGGTGAGATCGGACCGCTTATGACCTTCGATCTTGATGACCTCGGCCCCGAGTTCGGCCAGAGAACGGCCGCAATAGGGGCCGGCCCAAACCCAGCTGAAGTCCAGGACGCGGATACCTTTCAGGGGAAGACGCGACTGTTCAATGGCCATAATATTCGTGTCTGTTTTGTTTGTTTTCTTTGAAATTTCGTCAAAGACCTCCTGATTATGCTGTCCCAGGAGAGGGGCCGGGCGAGTAACTCCCGGCGGTGTGGCCGTCATTTTGTAAGGCCAGCCGGGATAGGTATTTCTGCCGGCTATAGGGTGTTCGATATCAATGAAATAGCCCCGTGCTTTATACTGATTATCCCCGATAAGGTCTAAGGCCGTATTGAAAGGACCGATGGGGATCTTGGCCTTGGCCACCCGATGATGGATATCGTCTTTTTTCTGCTGTTTCATCCAGGCATCTAATTTCTGCCCAATATCCATGAGATGGTTTGCCCGATAGTGCCGGTTATCCCATTGATCGCTGGCGACCCAGTCCGGCTTGCCCATCAGTTCCCGCAAGGCGTGGAAATGGTGATCGTCGTTCGCTCCAAGGACCACATACCCGTCGCTCGTTTCCATACGTCCCATGGCCGGGGGCCTGTCGGGAACACGTGACCAGGTGATGCCGTGGTAACGGGCGTTGGCAACCACCGGACTCACAAGCGCCAACACGACTTCCTCCAGAGATACCTCAACCATCCTGCCGATGCCGTTATCCTGCCGTGCGATGAAAAGCGACAGCCCGGCAAGAGCGCCGACAAGACCGCCGTGATAACTCGGGAACCAGCCGCCGAGTTTGACGGGCGGAAGATGAATGTCCACGGATCTGGCCGGCAAGAGATTCGCCAGAGCACCGCCGTGAGAGGCGGTCAATTCACCGCCTTTGAAGTGTGCTCTCGGCCCTGTCCGGCCGTAAGGGGTAATGGAGATATAGATGAGGTTCGGATTTAGATGCTGCAAATGATTCCAGTCGAATCCTTTTTCTGCCAGGGCGTGAGGGGCATGGTTATCGATCAGAATGTCGGCCCATTGGATCAATGCCACGAATTGTTTTTTTTCATCCTCCTGATCCAGATCCAGAGTGATGCCCTTCTTATTGGTATTAAGGTAAAGGAATAGGGCGCTCTTTTCCGGATTGGGCTTATCATTGGGAAAAGGGCCGTAAGATCGGGCGGGATCTCCGGCAGGCGGTTCCACCTTAATGACGTCCGCTCCCAGATCGGCAAAGAGTTTTCCACAATAGGGTCCGGAAACTTCCTGGGCATATTCCAGAACTTTAAGATTGTTAAGGGCCGTTGGTGTCATGAATATTTCCTCCTATGTCAAATTGATCTGCAAATGGTTTGACTTTCTTATGCAAAAATAACTAAAAAAATCCATTGTATTTTTAATAAATACTCTTGAAATCAGATGAGAGGATCAAGGACGGAGATCGCGTATCCTTTCCTTAATCGTGAAAAAAATAAAGTGTAATCGAGCAAAACTCATTCAACTTTACCACCAGTTCAAAACGTCTTCAGCAAATCCGAGGAAATTATTGACTTGAAGCGCTGTTCCATCATCAAGGATGACTTTACCGCAGAAGGTTCCAAAGATCTGATGTTGGATGCTCTTCAAGAATAAGATTTTCGTAATGGACTGCCGGTCCAATATGGGCGTAAAATCCATTTCAAACCGTCCGTTGTTACTGGTAAAGGTCCAGGGTGCCAGGTAATCGTCCGTATTGAGATGAAACGTCACATCCTCCAACTTGTGAGCTTTGTTTTTATAAAACAGCATATTTTCCGTGGCCGGTGTCCGATCACTAAAGCCATAACCGATGTTCCAGCCCAAAGGATGGCCGTTGAGCAAACCGGAGGCCGATCCCCAATACCACCGGTTTTTATACGTCCAATATCCGCGTCCCCAGTCCAAAACACCGAAACATGTCTGCGGGTTGAATTTATATGTTCTGTCACCGATCATGATAGTTCCCCTGGCGGGCATACAATTCGTTTTTTGATTGTAATAAAAGGCCCTGCGATTTTCCGCCCAGGATGTGGCGATGACCATGCTGTCCATATCAGGATCCTGATGTAAGATCAACTCTCCGCGAAGACCTCTATCGCCATTATGGCTAACGTATCGTGGCGCATCGATTCGAATCAACCTCTCTGAGCCGGACACAAGATATTCAAGCTTTAGTTTTTTATGGGCGAAGACCACATCTCCTTTATCCGGCGTTGCAGGAAATCCTGTTTTACCTTTTGGCATAAAGCACACAACATCAAGCTGTCTGCTGGTCCGCTCTTTCAAATCAAGCCAACAGACGGCAGCCATACCGATATAGCCGAGGTCGGCCATGGTGAAGGTTATACCAAAGCCTTCCTCCAAGGAAAGGATCGCATAATAGTCCCACTCCTTGATGCGATGCCAGCCGGCCTTTATTTTATTTCTGTCATAACGCCAGAATGCTTTAACGGCATACCCCGGCCTCCGCAGCAACCCATTATCATCGAGGAGATCACAGGGTTCGGTAATTTTTTCCTGGAAACGCATCTCTCACCTCCAAATCGTTATTAAATGTCATAGGATTTATTCTTTTACCAAGGGGAAAATGCCGTTCATTGTGGTTTTGAAAAAATGAATCAGTCGGATGATACGTTACACCTCTTGCCGTACGGGTATGTTATCAGATGCGATTTATTATGTTTTACTGCCAATTTCCCGAATAGATCAGGACCTAATGATTTTTAAAAAATCTTGGTAAAGAAACATCATTTCATTCGTATTTAATGATACAAAATATTAAAGGCCTGAGGAGGGTTTAACGTCTTTTTTGTTGACACAGCATTTTTTAACGTTACGATGACCGCGCTTTTCTACCGTCATTTACAATGCACAAACGCTCGACATGCCAATTTCTATTGTAATAATCGATCGTACATTGCCCTCAGTGCGCTGTCGGCATAACAGTTTTGGAAACCAAAATGGAAACTGATCTGTGCCGGCCCCTGGTTGATGATGTCAATATTGATGTTCTGTTCCTTCAATGCTGTTGCTGCCCGGGCGATGACGCCAGGATGATTTTTCATGCCGATTCCCACAGGGGAAAGCGTTGTAATGTTATAATTGAACTCAAAAATATCAGGTTTGAATTCCCTCTCAATGGTCTCTTTGATATCGTCTTCAGACCCCACCAGATCGTCCTGATTAAGAAGGATGGCAACATCATCTCTATCCGTTGGATAATGGTAAGTTTCAATACCGTAATCCTTGATGACGCTGAGAAGGTCATGGACAAAGCCGATTGTTTCTCCTGCACCGTCTCGTTCTAAGTATAGATATGCAATATTATCTTGTCGAGCAATGCCGACAACAACTTCTTCAGGAACGCGTTCGGAGACAATCAGTGTTCCTTCTGAAAAAAGATTGTTTGTATTTCTTATTTGTATGGGAATGTTTCTTTTCTTGCAATTTACCATGGCATCATAGTGAAATACATCAAAACCCTTTGATGACAACAGGCGAATTTCCTTATAGGTTAAACGGGGGATCACTTTTGCTTCTGGGATAAGCTTCGGATCAACTTGATAAATACCATCCGTATCCGTCCAGTTTTCATAGAGTGACGCTTCAATCGCAAAAGCAATTTCACCTCCCGTCAGATCGGAACCTCCCCGCGAAAAGACAGCCACATCCCCTTTGGATGTCATGCCGTAAAATCCGGGAATGACTGCAACGCCTTCCACTCTGCTGAGCTTTTCTCTAATGTTTCGATAACTCACGGGAATCACGTGGGCGTTGGAGAAATCATCGGAAACCATTAAGCCCATATCCTCCGGTAAAATAAGTTCTGAGGGGATTCCTTGTTTGTTAAAGTAACGACATATAATCTCGGCATTGAATCTTTCTCCTCTGGATGCCAGAAAGTCGATCCGCTTCTCCGCTGAGATGGCTTTTTGAATGTCCTTTTCCAACCGTTCCCGGATGTCCTCACTCTCGACGCATAGATCAGACATCAAACTGTGGAATTTTTCCATAACCGCTTTGTGACTTTTCTCCGTGCTTATGTCTTTATGCTGTGAGCGGAAGTGTCTGCCACTGGTGGCAATATTTATTAAATGGTCGGTCACCTTTTCATCTTCAGAAGTTGCTTTGCCCGGAGCAGAGACAACAACATACTTCCTCTCTTGATTTTGTGTAATAATATCTTTCACTTTATTTATTTGTTCAGCATTGGCGACGGACGTTCCACCAAATTTGCAAACGATCCGATTTTTCATTGGAATCACCTTTTGTTAAGTTGCTGTTGAGTCTTTATTTATATGATACCTGCATTGATTATATAATTGCATTTTACTGTCATGGCAATGATGTGTAGTAAAATCTCAAAGAGGAGTCAAGCATGTTTTAAAGAAGGATACCATGGGCTTTGCTTGATTACCATTTAATCGAATACTACTGAAGTCATAACCTTTTATAAGTATCATCTTTTCATAGGGCAATTAAAGATTGACAATGTTAACGGGAGATGTTTAATAAATACCAATGATCCCAATGGTATACAAGTTATCGTCTACAAAATCGCCGATGGTGTACGTTGACTTATGTTGTAATATAGCATTTGAGGTGTGATTATCTTCTTGACGGTGCCTACATGGACGAGAAGCGGAAAAGAATAATTTTAAAAATCATAAGGATCACGATCGGTGTAAGTTTTATCCTCCTCGGGATCGCCGGGTTTATCTTCCCAATTCTTCAGGGATGGCTTTTTCTTGCTATCGGCGCCGTTCTTTTGTCTCGTGATGTGCCTTTTTTTCAACGCATTGTGCATTGGATCGATAAACGATATCCCCGGATCGGCCGGGCTGCCATACGGATTAGAGAAATGATCTTTAGATGGTTGAGAAAAGTCCTCATTAGGTCATAATGGCGCAATCGGGATATTTAATGTCGTTTATGCCACTTTTCAAAAAAATGATCAAATGCTATTTTCTAAAATATTTTAAAACATTAACTAAAAAATCGAGAAAAGGAGAAGCGATCATGGTGAGTCGGTCTTATATCGATGCGTTTATCCCGGAAGGCAAAGAAGCCAAACAGTGTATTAATTGTGGTATTTGTCTGCAGAAGTGTCCGGTCATGAAAATGGGAAAAGAAGAATCCAGGGCGGAAATCCAACGGCTCATTAACGGCGAAGAGCCTCAAAGAGTATTGAATGAATGCACGTTTTGCTTCACCTGCAATCATTATTGCCCGGAAGGTCTGAATCCTTATTCCCTCATTATGGAGCGAATGGTCGCAAAGAACCGGAAAAGCGGCAACGGGCTTCCCAAATCGTCGGAGTATATGATGACCGGGAAAGGTGAGACCAATTATTTTTTAGATATGTATAACGCCGGATCAGCGGAAGACAAAGCCATCCTGGATAAGTGGGAGCAGGTCCCGGAAAAATCGCAAGACACGCTTTTTATCGGATGTTATGGAAGAACGGTGCCTCAGCCCTTAGAAAACTCAAAGGCACTGGCACGCCTTCCCAAATTCGGGCCCAGAGATGCCTGTTGCGGTGAAATTCCCCATCGTTTCGGAGATTATGCTTTTTTCAGCGAAAGGGTGGAACGGACAAAAAAGATGCTGGAAGTCCTTAATACGGATAGACTGGTGTGCTACTGCGGATCATGCAGCAATTATTTCGGCAATATCTGGCCCAATTACCATGGGGTCAAACTGCCTTTCGAGGTCATTTCCCTTTATGAATGGTTGTGGGAAAAGTATAACAGCGGGGAATTGAACGTCCAGCGCACCGTGTCTAAGGATATGGCCATCAGTGACTCCTGCTATACCAGTGAGTTGGGCAATAATTATTTCGAGGCCATCAGGGGGTTGCACAAAGCGGCAGGCATGAATGTGATCGAGTTGGAGAACAATCGGTATGATTCTTTGTGCTGCGGATTTGCCAGCGGCCTGCGCAACAATTACGACAATACGCAGGTGGCCATTGAAGCCAAAAAGAAAGTCGATCAGGTTCTGGCTACCGGAGCGAAGAATGTCAGCTGTAACTGTCCGGGATGCTATGCAGGCATTGTAAGGTCATCAAAAACCAATGACGCCCATTTGAGAGTACATTTCGCCATCAATGAGATTTTATACGCCTTCGGTGATGACATATAATGTTCAATTACGGCCAATGTCGGCGAGATCGCTTAAAATGATCGGCTTGGTTTATAAGCTGCATCGACATTGAAAACGGCCTATTGAAAAAATGCTTTTCAAAAGCGATGCAAGCAATCAGGAATCGAAGCTGTTACACGGTCTTTTATTTTTCAAAAGGGCAGAGCCACTTGGCTCTGCCCTTGCTTTATCGAAGGCCTCCTATGACCTGGAGAATGTATTCCAGTTCCTGAACGCCAATCCGCCCGTCGCCGTTAACGTCGGTTCCCGATATCGCATAGTCGGACCGGATGTTTGAGGCGGTCTTGCCCGTCAGCACTTGAAGGGCCACGACAAGATCGGAAAGATCGACAGACGCATCGCCGTTGAGATCGCCTTTCAGTACCGTATAAAGTGTTAACAGCCAGATGCTGCCGTTATCGGGATATTCCGGCCCCGAAACAATGGCGATTTTGTCGCCGCCCGGGCTCCAGGCAGCCCAACGGTCGTTTTCGGTTGTCTGGTTAATGGTCGTTGTTTGATTCTCCTGATCGTATATGGCTATATTCGATTCGCCGGAATAAAGATTTTTTACGAAGGCCATCTTTTTGCCGTCAGGACTCCAGCCCGGCATGGCCGGTGTATCCATCTGATTGGCCCTGGGGATATCCATAACGGCATAGTCGGTATTGGTTACCACCGGCGTGATGGTTTGAATGCCCACGGGCCACCGGTCATAGGCCAGGAGATTTTTAGCGGAGCTGTATGAAATATTATAAATAACGCCGAAAGGGTTGATTTCAGTTGCCGGTGTTATGTCCTGTACCGATGAAATGTCCAGGTTGTAGCGGTAGATTTTGTGGTTCCCCCCATCGGGGCCGAAGGATACAAAGAGAATTGTATGGTTGTCGATCCACTGCGTGAAAATGACTTCATACTGCCAAAAAGTATCTTCCGATTGCGGATCGGTCTGAGGCATGTAATGCAGGGCCTGACCCGTTCCGTCGGCATTCATGGTGCTCAGATGATAGCCGCCCCAAATGCCCTTGTTCGGATCGAAGGTTACATAGGCGATTTTCGTGCCGTCGGGACTCCAGGAAGGATATTTTTCATCCATATCGCTTGTCGTCAGACGGATAAGACCCGTTCCGTCGGGGTTGACGGTCCAGATGTCATAGTTGCCCGACCGGTTGCTGGTGAAGGCGATTTTCCGGCCGTCCGGCTTCCAGGCCGGCTGACCATCGCCGGCCTCTCCGCTGTCGGTAACGCGGGTTCTTTCGTATTGGACGATGATCGGCAGTTTTACCGTAAAGGTCCACTGTGCCTGGGTTGCGGGATTGGACGCATAGTCACGAACATCCAATGTCACTTGATGCGGGCCGTCCGAGAGGCCTTCTCCCTCCGGTATATAGGTGACGGTACCTGTTTCGCTATCGAAGTCAGGTGTTACATCATTCCCATCGATCCGCATGCCTATGGTCGAGAGATCAATACCGGCCTTTGCATCCGATAAGACGGCGGAGATTGTCGGTTGAGCGCCTCCGACGAGTTGGCCTGCTTCAGGCTGCATATATGCTATTTCCGGCGGGTCGTCGTCCGCATCGTCCACGGTATAAACAATATCCGGAACGGAAAGATCGGACGTCCCGACGGATATGTTTTGCACGACTTTGCGTACATAACCGGCCGCCGTGACCCGGATGGTATAGGTGTGATTCCCGGGAACGGTCAGGGCATAGTTCCCCGAAACACCGGTCGTCGTGGACGTCACGACGCTGCCGTCGCTCAGGGCTTCCACTTTCGCATCCGATATGGAACCGGCCGGTCCCGTTAAAACGCCCGACACGGTTTGATCAGCGGCGGGTATCTCGGTGGCAAAAAATGATTCTTCCGAGACGGCGCCGGCATAAACGGGGATAATGGTTCCGTTGTAAACGAAGTTGTAGTTATTCAGTGTGGCGGTCAGTTTTACCGCCGTTCCCGAGGGAACATTTTTGACCATGTAGAGGCCGTCTGCAGCTGTGGATGATCCGCTCGTGTAGGTGACGGGATACGTGGTGCCCGTCGTTGAGCCGCCGGACCATTCTTCCGCAAGGAGGGTTGCGCCGGCGAGGAATGAGGCGGGACTGCCGGAAAGGGCGACACGCCCTACAATCATACCGGTTCCGGTGGTGTTGCCAAAGGCATCATACTGGGTTTGCGTGAAAAGAACAAAGGGCAACAACGCCTGAATATCCGTTTCAGAACTCATAAATTTGCTCAGGACCGTCACATAATCCGTTGCTTGTGGTGTCGGTATGGCAAAACGGAAGATCGACGAACTCGGAATCCCCGTAAAGGTGAATTCACCGGTTGCAGTGCTTGTGGCTTGACCGATCTGTGATCCTGTCGTATCAAAGCCGACAACGGTTGCCCCGTAAACCGGTAGCATCCCGTCCGTCGACGGCCAGTTCGGCGATGACTTCAGCCAGCCGGAGAAGGAGATGGTATTTCCATATGTGAAGCTGCCTTCCGCGATGGAATGGTTCCAGCTTCCGTCCGTTTCGATCCCCGCATTGACGTTATAGTAGTAAGTCTGTCCATTAGTCAGCGTGGGACCGTCATAAACAATGCTGGTCTGTGTTGCCGGAACGGTATCACTGTGCCATACCTGATTGTAGCTCGCATCGTCTAACCTGACGCTGTAACCATCGGCCCCGGAGATCCCCGTCCAGGAGAAGGTTGGGGTGGTGTTAATCGTACCGGTCGGTGAAAGATTCGTTGCAAAGTCGACCACGTATCCCGTGATGGCTTTTGTAAACGTGTCCGTTGTTCCGTCCGCTCTGCGGATGGCATTAATGGTAAAGGTCTGCGTGCACCCGGAAGGGGGGGTGTTTTCACTCAGAGCAATACCGGTATCCGGCCACCATTGGCCGTTGCTGTATGTCATGGGTGTTGATGACAGGGTGACGCAACCGGTACCGCTGAGAGAAACGGACGAATACGTCGCCTGATCCGGATCGTTCAGAAATGCACTTCCGTAGTATTTGTTTCCACCGGCGTTATTTTGATGAAAGGAATAAACCTGATAAGGTTCCTCGCCTGTGTCTTCCTCCAGATTGACATAGGGGAACAAACCGGGAAAGCTGAGGAAAAAAAACTGCTGGAGCTGTTGCTCGGTGATCGTGTAGCTGTTGAGAGCCGTCCAGGCGCCGCCGTTGACACGATATTCAAAGCTGATGATGACGGGTTCTCCGGGATATGTTCTTGCCGGCAGGGCGACGCGCAATTCGATCATTGTATCGTTGATGTTCAGACCGGTCAGCGTTGCCGTGTTGGATGACCAAATCGTTGAATCCAGGCTGTCATCATATACATCGCCGTAAATTTCGAGTGTACCTTCACTCGACCATATGGCCGAAAATTCCGGATTGGGGCCCGAGGTCATGGAGCCCATACCGATCTGTGTTTTATATTCTCTTCCTGGATCCGTAATGCCCGTGAAATTCTGGAGCCTAACCTCGTAGGTCCATTCGGGCAGCGGTATGGAGGTGGACAGTGTGGGACTGGTCGCGATAATGGCGCCGCCTTGTGTCGATGTGGTCAAGGTGCAGGAGGCCGTATTCAGTTGAATCGCGACGTCGTTTTCCGGATCGTCGTAAGGACCAAAGGTATAAGTTAATTCTTCATCGATGGGGGGTTTCGTAACAGCGGTATCGGGAATGGATATCACATTGCTGCTGATGGTTCCCGATGTAAAGTCGTAATCGACTTGTCTCGTATTGCCTGCCGTACCCGCCGGGTCGGCATAGTAAATCCGGCTGACATCGACGGAGAAGGCAAAAACAGAACCGACCGCAGCCGGATGGATCAAAAAAATCAAAAGAATCATCTTCATTAACTTGTTTTTAAAGATGTTGTGACACATAGGGGCGCTCCTTGGTAGGTATGATTTGTTACTACTAATACGGTATTTTCAGTCCATTCATTAAATTATTTTAAGACATCTTCATCCATATGGTAAGCATATCGATAGGTTACATCAACCAGTATTGCTATGTAATACACCATTTTGAGGTAAATCTTCAACACACTTTTTCACTTATTTTTAATAGCAAATCCCGGCACGAATAAAAAGGAAAATGAGCAATTAAGAATAACGAAGAATGAAAGAGTGAGCGCGACTGTCATTTTGTGATATCGTTAAAACTCTCCAATGTCGTCCCGTTAGCTTGATGGAAGAGTTTTTAACTGAACTTTCCGCCAATGTGATATACAGGTTGTCAAAGGCGGTACCGATGTTAACAATGATGGTTTCCAATCCGTGGCGTCTAATGATAACCTTCGAATTTAATAATTGTCCGTCGGATGGCGAATGTCTTGTAAATCGTTCGTAAATGCATATTTCCGGGGAATTTTAGTAAAAACAAGCCCTTGACATTACGATTGGGGTTGAATAAAGAAATATCATGAAGATTTATTTTGATAAAGATAATGGCCCCATTGATGAGATGATCAAACAATTGATGGATACTGTTGAGGGTATACGGAGGCCGAGCTACATCCGTGATATGATTCTGGCCTCGCTGAAAGCCGGTCAGGAGGATGATGAAAGTGCGAATCTCAAAGTCATGAGTACGACACTCAAAGAAATGCGGTTTACCAGCAAGGTCTTCAGCGCATACCAGGACGTTCGTAAAGTTACGGTTTTTGGTTCAGCGCGAATCCCACCGGGTGATCCGCTGTACGAGACGGCGAAGCAATTTGGAGAGAAACTTGCGGAAGCGGGGTTTATGCTTATTACCGGCGGCGGAGCAGGGATTATGAGGGCCGTCAATGAAGGTGCCGGCTCCGAGCATTCCTTTGGCGTGAATATCCGTTTACCCTTTGACGAAAGACCGAATCCCGTGATTGAGGGCAATCCAAGATTCATCTCCTATAAATATTTTTTTAATCGTAAGGTGGCTTTTCTAAAGGAATCGGATGCCGTAGCGCTCTTTCCCGGTGGTTTTGGCACGCTCGACGAAGCCATGGAAACCTTAACCCTACTGCAAACCGGAAAGCGTAATCCAATGCCGCTGGTTCTCATCGATAATCCGGAAGGATCTTATTGGTCCCACCTGATTAAATTTTTTGAAATGGACTTGCTGGAATGTGGCTATATTCATCCGACTGACGTTGCAATTTTTGAAAGAGTCTCCTCCATTGATGATGCGTTGAAAAAGATTACGCATTTTTATCACCGTTATCACAGTGTCCGGTACGTGCGCGGCAGACTGGTGATTCGACTTAGCACTCCGCTTAGTCAGAAGGAAATCAACGAACTGAATGAAAAATTTCAAGACATCCTTTTGCCGAATGGGGTTATCGCTGCGACCGATGCTTTGGAAGAGGAAAAAGACGATGAAGATGATGTTTATTTACCAAGACTCGTGGTAGATTATAACCGTAGGTATTTTGGCAGACTCCGGAATCTGATCGATATGATCAATGATTTTTAATCTTGTCAAGCGATGCAGGAAGAATCAAATGCCGTTAGCCAATCCCAAGATTCGATATTTCATGATTCTTTTGTATTTGGTTGCTTTATGCTGCCAGGTGGCTTTAGCCGATGCTGAGCCGCGGATAAAGACGAACAAGGACATCTATTTTGCAGGTGAATCAATTCAAGTTCATTATTTTAATGCACCCGGCCATAGGCGGGACTGGATATGTATCGTGCCGGAAGGAGCCGCCGAAGATGACGGTGGTAACTATGATTACATCCCTAAAGGAACAAACCAGGGTGTCTTAACCTTTCAATCTCCACCTCCGGGAAAATACGAGGTCAGGGCCTATTACCATTATAGTCGCAATGGATACGTGGTTTCCGCCCGTTATAAATTTATGGTGAAGGCTTTTATGCCCCCGCCCCTTCCTGCCTCCACTCAATTAGATCACGCTGCAGGACCCGAGACGACAAAACCGGATGTAACTTTGAATAAGCAGGCTGTTCCCGTTAAGGTTAATGTTTGTGTTTTTCATTTTATTCCCCTTAGTATCGATGCCACCAAATATGGAGGTATGGTGGCGAACGTTTTGATCAATTCTCAAGAAATTAGAACGTCATTTGCCATAATGGGGAAAAAAGACTTGGAATTATTTCTGACAGCCCGAAGTCTTCGTCAAGATGACAAGGTTGATAACATTATCCGAATCGGCTCCGGCTTGGGGGTAAATTTTGTAATTGCCGGCAACGTCGATAAGCGGGGTGCGATGATTGTGACAAATTGCAAAGTTGTGGATATCGCCCAACGGGATATCATCTTCGAAAAGCAGTTCATATCCGTCGGAGAATCAGAATTATTCGATGATGTTATAAAAATGAGCCGATCCATTGCTGAAGTTATCCGGCGAAACATAAATTAATGCCGACCATCCCAGTCGGATTAAGGTGAGTTTTATCTTATTCGTACTTGAATGAGAGAACGCCTTGTGATAGTGCTCTCAAATTATCCATAGGGATTTCCTTTTTGACAAAACCGTTGCCCTGAATATTGGGGCTCTAAATGTTTACGGCCTTATATGTCCGGAAGCACAACGCTATTGCACTATCGTCACGTCAGAAAATTGAGTGGACCATGATAAATAAACAAGAAGAGAAGACAACGGTTAAAGACATTATCGAAAAATCGATTTCCGGCGGATCCGGAGTTGGTGTGGCCGGTTTGAAAGACACGTTAGAAGCGTCACGATTAATATCAAAAGTTATTTCCCATTCCCAGGGAAGTCATCTAAAACCGGATGTCGTTTTAACAAAAGACGAGGAGGACTTCCACCAATTGGCCATGCAGGTAAAAATGTTTTACCATCCCAAGCATAAAATAGGGAAACCGCAAATGGACTATAATCTGGGCTTGGCGACGTACCTCACTCTCGTGTCGGATCTGGTGAAGAATGACAATCTTGAAGCGGTTGTTCAGGGAAGATATCCGACAAAGCCGTTGGATAGTTTGACCTATTCGAAAAGGAACAACTATTTATTGTGGAACAATGTCGGGTATGAATACAATTATTCTTTTTCCATTATCAAACTGATCAAAATCGGCCCAAAACAGAAGCTGTATCTGTTTGTCGCGGAAAGCCAAAGAGTACCGGAAACCGAAAAAAAGCATGGTGAAACCATCGAAACCTATGATGCCTGTCTGGCTTATCAGAATAAGGATTTGGTGGAGCTTTCCTTTGAACAATGTAAAAATCATCAATTAGGGATGCTCAGTAAAGTAGCGAAATTTGACCTTTCATTTTATATTGGAAGGTCGTTACCGCTTCACGCCTTCACCAATAAATAGCCGAAGCAAAAAATCATCAGAAGACATGATCGATCTGACGCTCTATGTCATTTCTTCTATTGTTCGAAGTTTCTGATCCAGGCGTTTACGGGAAACGGGAAATGCCGTTTTCAGTTCCTGAGCGAAGATCGACACCTTATACTCCTCAACCATCCACAAAAAGTCATCCATAGCCCTCTTCTTATCAGCAGATATAGAGGGCGGCAATTCAGAAAGAATGTGCTGGTATTCTTGAGTAACGGCCCGGATCTCTTTTTCTTTCGCATAGGCTTTTTCGAGATGCAGAAGGCCCCGCTCGGCGCGGATTCCGATCGCTTTTAAATATCGGGGCAGGTGGCTCAACCTTTCCGAATTATATAAACTGAGAAAATGATGGGGAAGCAGGTAATGAAGCTCTTCCTTCAGTCCGGCCAGATAGTCGAGAGCAGGTGAATTGCTCCCGTGACTCTTTTCTAAATTTTTAATGACCGTAATTGTTTCATAATAAGCCTGCAGGATTGGTCTGATCTCCTGCAAGACCTCCTGACCTTTAGTCAGCATTTGAGGCCCCATCTGCTCGGCCAACTTTAAAAAGGTTTCCCGACTCCTTATGTTCTGGCTGAAAAGGTCTGTCATGACCTTTTCAGCCAAACTTTTTTCAAGGGATTTGATCCCGGATAAATGCGGTGCCCATATTTTCATTTCGCCTGTAAATGCAAGAGATTTCTTTAAATACTTTAAGTTATCCTTGAAGTATATTTTATACAGAGCAACGACGCCTTTTCTATGGGCTGTTTCCGCTTCCGTCCTGGTTTTGTACAGCCGAATATTGACAGATTCCCCCCGCGCTTCAAGAGCAGGAAAGGCGCATCCCTGAACGGCCTCACCGTTTTTTCCCAGATAGATTACCTCCGGCAGTTTGCCGAAATTCCAATCGGTTAAATCTTCTTTTTCCCATTGTCCGCAGGCCTTGGAGAACCACTTCGATTCGACATCCGCGATAAAACCATTCCGGAGTTGAGCGATATCACGCGTGCTTGCCAGTTCATTTCCGTTGGCATCAACGATAGCGACACGCGTTTTGATATGGTTTTCCAAGGCATCGTCGTGCCATGCCGTGGCTGAGATGGTGATACCGAAACGCTCACGGATCAATTTCGCCAGTTCGTTGATCAGAGGCCCCTTGTCGGAAAGAGCTTTCGTCAGTTCGGGACTTTTGTCGTTTTCCTGAACGGATGGGAGCGGTTGTATTTGGGGTGCCAGGGTTTCATATAGGGTGCTGCAAGTCTGATCGATTGGTTGCAGCTTTTTTCGATATTCTTTGGGCAGGCCCTTGACGAGGGCGGTGATTTTTCCCCGTAAAAGACCGGGCACCGCCCAGTCGATGGCATCCAGGGGGATCATTGGCATCAGCTGGACGGGTATTTTAATGGTGGCACCGTCATCAGGCGTCGACGGTGAGAAGCGATACGAACAGGGAAGGGCCACATTTCCCAGCTTGACCTCATCAGGAAACAGAGCAATGGTTTCGGGATCAGGTGCATTGAGGAGAATTTCTTTTTCCGTCATCCTCAGAAAGCCATCGCCCCCTTGGTCCTTAATGAGTTTCTGGAGGGTGCGGATATCATAAACACCGGGAATTTTTGATTCGTAAAATTGGGCCATGATCTCTTCGCCGACGAGCAGGTCGCGCCTCCGGATTTTTTCTTCCATATCGGAAATACGTTTGATGAGGGCCTGGTTATGGGCCAGAAACGGTAGGGGAATTTTAACGTTGCCATCGACCAGGGCACTTCGAATAAATATTTTCGATGCTTCCCCCGGATCGATGGGGCCATAAGAAACAGCTCGCCGTGGGACAATGACCAGACCGAAAAGGGTAACTTGTTCATAGGCGACGACCTCACCACGGTTCTTCTCCCAGTGCGGCTCTGAGTATGTTGACCGGCAGAGCGGACCACCCAGTGCTTCCAGCCAGTCGCTGTCGATATTGGCCGCCGTCCGGGCAAACAGGCGCGACGTTTCGACCATTTCCGCCGCTACGATCCAGTCGGCCCCTTTGCCGAATAGGCCGGAACCCGGAAAGATCATTGCTTGTCGGCCTTTTGTCGCCGTATAGATATTTTTCTCTTTTTTAACGGCGATGTTCGATAAAAACCCGCTGAGAATGGATTTATGGACAGCGTCATATTTAGGGAGCATTTCTTTGTCGGCAGGGACGTCGGGCCGGATGATATCATTCTGTTCCTCAACAATTTGGCCTATCTGGTCATGCACGTCTTCCCATTCCCGCATCCTTTTGAAGGACAGAAAGTGTTCTTTGCAGAACTTGCGCAGTTGGTTACGTGAATTCGATTCTTTCCGAATTTTCTGGTAATGATTCCAGATATTCAGAAGTGTAACGAAATCGGAAGCGGGATCTTTAAAGGTTTTATGGATACGGTCGGCGGTTGTCTCATTTTCCAGTGGCCGCTCACGGGGATCCTGGATACTCAGAGCTGCGGCGATAATTTTAACTTCCTGCAGACATCCTTCCTTTTTTGCCTCGATAATCACACAGGAAATGCGCGGATCCAGAGGCATGCCGGCCATCAGGCGGCCTTTTTGCGTCAGCATAAGCTGTTTGACATTGATTTTGTCGGCTTTCGGCTTTACTTGAACCGCTCCGAGTTCAATGAGGAGATCGATGGCGTCTTTGATATTTCTTGGATTCGGACGGTCGATGAACGGAAAGGTCGAAATATCGGAAAGATTCAGAAAGAGCATCCGCAGGATAACCTCGGCCAGATTGGAACGGAGAATTTCGGGCTCCGTATAAAGAGGCATTTGCTCGAAGGCCCTTTCGTCATACAGGCGGATGCAGACGCCGTTTGCCATGCGGCCGCAACGGCCTTTTCGCTGATCGGCGCTGCTTTGCGAAATGGATTTAATCGGCAGACTGGTTGTCCGGGTTCGGGAATTGTATTGAGAGATGCGGGCATATCCCGTATCGATGACAAAATGGATGCCGGGAATGGTGACGGACGTCTCGGCGATATTGGTGGCCACAATGATTTTCTGCACGTTTGCCGGTTGAAAAACCCTCAGCTGCTCTTCCCGGGGTAGGCGGGCAAACATGGGCAGTGCCTTGCAGTCCGAAAATTGTTTGCCTTCCATCAGGTCGCAGAACTCACGGATGTCTCGCTCCGCAGGCATAAAGACCAGGATATCCTGACGATGGCCTTCGTCCCGCAGTTTTATAACGGCATTGACGGCTCCTTCCACATAGGAGGCATCTTCCTCATCTTCCGTATTCGCAGTAATGGGGGCATAATGTACCTCCACGGGATAGGTTCGTCCGGAGACTTCAACAATCGGTGCATGATCGAAAGCCTGTGAAAATTTCTCCGTGTCGATGGTGGCCGATGTTATGATCACTTTGAGTTCGGGTCTTCGGTGCAGGATTTTTTTTAGAATACCTAAAATGAAATCAATGTTGAGGCTTCTCTCATGGGCTTCATCAACGATGATGGTGTCGTAGGCGCGAAGGAGAGGATCGGCCTGGGCTTCCATCAAAAGAATGCCGTCGGTCATAATTTTAATGCATTGATTTCTACCGCCCCGGTCTTCAAACCGGATTTTATAACCGACCGTATTGCCGACGGTCTCACCCAACTCTTCAGCAATCCTGTGGGCAATCATGACGGCGGCCACGCGCCGAGGCTGCGTGCAGCCGATTAGGCCCTTTTGACCCCGGCCCGCCTCAAGGCACATTTTGGGAATCTGGGTCGTCTTTCCGGAACCGGTTTCCCCGGTGATCACAACAACCTGATTTTTTTTGATGGCATCGATAATTTCATCCTTCTTCCTTGTAATGGGAAGAGCCGACAGGTAAGTGATATTGGGTGGATTGATGGGGCGCTTCGGCCGATGACGCCGGGGCATTGGTTGCTTTTTTTGAAAAAATTTGTCCTTAAAATCTGACATATCAGTAAGAAAGTACTGACAGGCAATCGGTTATGAGTTACCAGGATGATGCTTGCTTCTGATCCTGTCGATTTTATTGCCTGTCAATTGTTGCCGGTCTCCCGTTCGGATTCATTTAATCCTGTATTTCATGAAACAGTTGTTTCTGTCAATCAGTGAAAAGATAAAGGAAACAAGGACGAACGTTGATCAGAAAGAAAAGGGTTGATTTTTGGGAAACAAATGTGTAAATTACTTAAAATTATTAAATAAATACTGAGGTATCAGGTTTTGGGTTCAGGGGACGGGGATCAGAGTCCCGAACCTTTTCCCTCGACATGTTAGCATTGGTAACCGATTGTTATTAACTCGATACAACATCCTTGCCCCCTTATAAACAAATTCATGTCTCGAGGCGTTTCATTTAAGTTATAGTGATTCAATAAACCTGACATTCATTTAAGATCGATCTTGATTCAATAACCGAAGCAAAATAGGCCAGCCGGAATATCCGTTGTCTCCGCATGATGGCGGCAGATTTCATAAAACAAACGGTGCAGACATCCGTTAATTGAAGATATTTAACAAACAATCCGACCCACGAATGCCGGGCTACGCGTCTTGACAGGAAAATACGCGTGACAACTAACGATGAACGTTTTTCGATATTCCGAGAACGGGTTGCTTTTTACGATTAACGGGTTTCGATAACCTGTATTTATATGAATGAGGTGCTAAATGTCCAGAATAATCATCGTTTCGAATCGATTACCGATAACCATAAAATTGGAACGGAAACAAATAGTTATTGAACCGAGTGCGGGCGGCCTGGCCACCGGATTGTGGGGACCTCATCAGGAAAGTCAGGGGCTTTGGTTCGGATGGCCGGGAGATGTATCGAGGCTTAATGACATACAGCTTAAAACGCTTGAACAGCAACTGAACGATATGCGATCCGTGCCGGTCTATTTAACGCCAAAGGAACATAAACGCTATTATGAAGGATTTTCGAACGGTGTTCTCTGGCCCCTTTGTCATTATTTGATCGACCGGGTTATTATCGAATCCCAGGACTTCGGGGTTTACCGCCAGGTCAATGAACGATTCGCTGACATTGTCGCATCCGAGTACCAAGCGGGTGATATTATTTGGGTACAGGATTATCACTTGATGCTGTTGCCGCAGATGCTGCGGGAGCGGTTGCCGAATGCAAGAATCGGTTTCTTTTTACACATTCCGTTTCCTTCATCGGAAGTCTTTCGTATTCTTCCCTGGCGCAAAGCAATTCTCGAAGGCCTCCTGGGCGCCGATCTGGTCGGCTTCCACACCCTTTCTTATATGAGGCACTTTACAGGGACGCTCCTGCGGGTTCTGGGCGTCGAGGCCCATGTGGATCAGCTAACATATCAAGGACGTGAGATCAGATTTGGCGCCTTTCCAATGGGTATTGATGCGGAAGGTTTTTCCAAACTTGCAGACACCCCTCGTGTGCAGGCAGAGGTTGAGAAGATACGGGAAGAAGCATTGCCGCATAAGATATTTGTCGCCATTGATCGACTTGACTACACCAAAGGAATCCCGCGTCGGATGCTGGCCTTCGAGAGATTCCTCGAAAAAAATCCCGAAATGCAAGAGAAAGTAAGATTTATTCAGGTCGCCGTTCCCAGCCGATCGGGAATTGGTCAATACAAGACATTACGTCGGCAGGTTGAAGAACTGCTGGGCAGGATTAACGGACGCTTTGGTACGGTCAGCGCCGTGCCCATCCATTCCATGTATCGATCACTCAGCCGTGAGGAAGTTGTTGCTCTGTATCGGGTTGCCGATGTCATGGTCGTAACTCCTTTGCGTGATGGGCTCAATCTGGTAGCCAAGGAATTTTGCGCAAGCCGCATTGATGATGACGGTGTTTTAGTCCTAAGTGAATTTGCGGGTGCTGCCGCTGAGTTGGGAGAGGCGATAAGAGTCAATCCGTATGATATCGATCAGGTCGCAGATGCTTTTAAGCAAGCCTTGGAGATGTATCCGGCTGAAAGGCAAAGCCGGATGTGGACCTTAAGGCAACGCGTAACGAACTACAATGTCCATCGCTGGGTGAGATCATTTTTGCAGGCATTTGAAGAGATTCCCAAAATCAGTGTGAGTCCTGACTTGCTGTGTGATCCCGTCGCCGTTATCGGAGAATTGACAGACCGGCTTCGAGCGGCAAACGAGCTTCATTTGCTGCTTGATTACGATGGAACTCTGGCTACATTCGATCTTTATGATAAGTTGACTTTTCCTGATGAAGAACTTTATCAACTTATCAAAGAACTTTCCCAGCGATCCGCAACACATGTATACATCTTGAGCGGATGCCTCCGCGGCGATCTCGAAAAATGGTTTGGGGCCCTCCCCGTAAATCTATATGCGGAAGACGGTCTTTGGCTCCGTCCAACCAGCCAGGAGTGGAAGCTGCTTGTGGAGGAGTTGGACAACCAGTGGAAAAGGCAGGTATTGGACATCATGATCCACTACGTAGGGCGCACGCCGGGTACGTTTGTCGAGGATAAAACGGCGTCGGTTGCCTGGTGTTATGGGAACGCTGATATTGAATTCAGTACTCTCCAAGCGAGCGAACTCCGGATCCATTTGATGGGTTTGCTTTCAAATCTTCCTGTTGAAGTCCTGCAGGGGGACAAACTAATCGAGGTAAGGATGCACGGTGTCCACAAAGGTGCCGCCGTACGCCAAATATTGAATAACGTTCATGGGGGAATTGTCTTAGCCATGGGTGATGATAGTACGAACGTGGAAATGTTTGCAGCACTGCCGGAAGATGCCTATCGTATTCATGTCGGTCCGATCCATAGCGGGTTAAAATATTGTCTGACAAGCATTGGTGACGCCCGCGAATTTCTTCGTAGCCTGTTGTAGATTGATATCAATAAATAGGTGGAAATATGAAGATAAAAACGGGTCGGCCGTATCCGCTCGGCGCTACCTTTGACGGTGGCGGCGTCAATTTTGCCATCTTCTCCGAACACGCGACAAAGGTTGAGCTGTGTCTGTTCGATTCGCCTGAAACGACTCAAGAGACTCAACGTATACAACTGCCCGAACAGACGGATATGATCTGGCACGGCTATTTGCCGGGCACACATGCGAGGCAGTTGTATGGCTATCGAATTCACGGGCCCTATCGTCCCGAAGAGGGACATAGATTCAATTCCCATAAGATAGTTTTGGATCCCTACGCGAAGGCAATTGGGCGAATGATCCGTTGGAGTGACGAGATGTTCGGCTATCGGCTGGGAGATGCCGCCGAAGATCTGTCATTCGATGATCGCGACAATGCGGCTTTTGCTCCCCTGGCTGTTGTCATAGATCCCGCATTTACCTGGGGCGATGACCGGCCGCCGAATACCCCCTGGCACGAAACGGTTATTTACGAAGTCCATGTAAAAGGGTTCACGAAACGCCATCCGAATGTTGAGGAATCCGTTCGCGGGACTTATGCCGGTTTGGCATCGGAAACCTCAATCCGGCATTTGACTGAGCTCGGCATTACGGCTGTTGAAATTATGCCGGTCCATCATCATGTGGATGACCGATACCTCGTGGACAAAGGTTTATCCAATTACTGGGGGTATAACACCCTGGCGTTCTTCGCGCCGGAGCTTCGATATGCTTCCGTGACGTCCGGCCCGCAGTGTGTAAGAGAATTCAAGCGCATGGTTCACAGACTGCATTCCGCCGGAATCGAAGTTATTCTGGATGTCGTCTATAATCACACGGCTGAGGGCAATCACCTGGGTCCGACGCTTTCACTTCGAGGTATCGATAACGCATCCTATTACCGTCTGTCGCCGGACGATCTCCGTCTTTACACGGACTATACCGGTTGCGGCAACACCCTCAACATGACACATCCCCGTGTCCTCCAGCTCATTATGGATAGTCTGCGCTACTGGGTGACCGAAATGCATGTCGACGGCTTCAGATTCGATCTTGCCGCAACGCTTGCCCGGGAACTCCATGAAGTCGACAGGCTGGGAGCCTTTTTTGATATTATCCATCAGGATCCGGTGTTGTCTCAGGTGAAACTTGTCGCCGAACCCTGGGACCTCGGCGAAGGCGGATACCAGGTCGGCAATTTCCCTGTGGGTTGGACGGAATGGAACGGAAAGTATCGGGATACGGTCAGGAAATACTGGAAAGTGGATACGGATGTTCTGTCCGAGTTGGCCACACGTTTGTGCGGCAGCAGCGATCTTTATGAACACAATGGACGCCGTCCTTATGCCAGTATCAATTTTGTAACATGTCACGACGGGTTTACCCTTCATGACGTAGTCAGTTACAACGAAAAACACAATGAGGAAAATCAGCAGGAGAATCTTGACGGATATGATGAGAACTTATCCTGGAATTACGGCGTTGAAGGACCGACCGATGATCCCGAAATCATGGATCTGCGCGAACGCCAAAAGAGAAATTTCCTTGCCATGCTTCTCCTTTCACAGGGTGTGCCCATGATTACGGGAGGCGACGAAATCGGCCGAACCCAGAATGGAAACAATAACGCTTATTGCCAGGATAACGAAATCAGCTGGTATGATTGGAACCTTGACGAGAAGCGGACGGCTCTTTTGGAGTTTACATGCCGCATGATCGATTTCCGACGGAATCATCCCGTCTTGATGAACCGTAAATTTTTCCAAGGTCGCCCGATCCGGGGGGCGGACATCAAAGACATTGCGTGGTTCAGCCCCGCGGGCCGTGAAATGACCGATGAGGAATGGAGCTCATCTGAAATATGCACACTAGGATTTCAATTGAGCGGAGAAAGCATCGATGCGCATGAACAGAATGAGGAAAACGACACCAATGACACGCTCCTGGTCCTTTTAAACGCGGAGGCAAAACAGGTTGAATTCCGGCTTCCGGAAGGTATGGATGGACGATGGGAGCTCTTGATGGACACAAACGCTTCGGAGCAGTGGAGTGTATCCGCGACCTTTTCCAGTGGCGACGCGGTGGAAATCGCAGGCCGCGCTTTAATGGTTCTTCGATATGAGGCTTAAAGCAAACGCCACTTATCGTTTGCAACTGTGCCCGAACTTTGGATTTGATGAGGCGGCAGCCCTTGCCGATTACCTGCATCGATTAGGCGTCAGTCATGTATACTGTTCACCCTATCTGCAGGCAAGGCAAGGCAGCGAACACGGGTACGATCTGGTGGATCCGACACGCGTCAGCGAAGACCTGGGCGGCTCCGCAGGCCATACGAGATTTTGTGAGGCATTAACCGCGGCCGGTCTGGGTCAAATTCTGGACGTGGTTCCCAATCATATGGCCATCGCCGGTCGTGAAAATCCCTGGTGGTGGAATGTTCTTGAAAACGGCCCATCCAGCCGATTTGCCTCCTTTTTCGATATTAACTGGAAACGCAAGGAAGAGGGCGACCGCGATATTGTTTTACTGCCGGTTCTCGGCGACCATTACGGCCGGGTTCTGGAGGTCAAAGAGATTCATCTGGAGAGAGATAATCTCGGGTTTTGCATTCGGTATTACGATCAATCCTTTCCTGTGTCGATTCAATCAATACATGCAATGATCGAGAGGGCGTCCTTCAGATCCGGGTCATCCGATCTGGTCCTCCTGGCGGCTGATATGCGGAAACAGGTTAAAGGCGAAACAAGGGATATACAGGGCGATGACAATAAGGATCGAACGAATGAAATCCTGCGGGAACGTCTGAATAATCTGTTAAAAAGTGAAATTCCCGCGGCCCTTGCCGTCGACGAGATCATAAAGGGAATCAATACAACACCGGAGGCAATGGATCGATTGCTGGAGCAGCAGCATTATCGTTTAATGTGCTGGCGTGCCTCACTTTCGGAACTCGGTTACCGGCGGTTCTTCGATATCAATCACCTCGTCAGTCTGCGTATGGAAGATGAAGCCGTTTTCGAGGCGACACATGCCTTGGTTCTTCAGTGGCTTAAACAGAGGGTGCTGGCAGGTGTGCGAATTGACCATATTGATGGTCTGCTTGATCCCGCGCAGTATATTTCCCGGCTGCGCAAAACCGCACCCAACGCATGGCTTCTGGTAGAGAAGATTCTCGGAGTTGAAGAACAACTTCCGGCCGAATGGGATGTTGACGGGACCACGGGCTACGATTTCGCGAATTTTGTCAATTCCATTTTTATCAATACCAGTGGTCTGAAAATGCTGTCTGACTTCTATCATGAATTCACAGGACAATCGGTGGATTACGAAATCGTGGTTCGCGAAAAAAAACATCTGGTTTTGAAGAAATTGTTCGGCGGAGATATCAGCCACCTGACGACAATGCTTGAGCGCATTTGCGCTCGCCACAGGCGTTCACGAGATTTTACTCGTGATCAGCTCGATGACGCATTGCGTGAATTCATTGCCTGTTTTCCGGTTTACCGAAGCTATGTGCGGCCGGGATCTGACGGCGTCATTCAAAGGGATGTATCTTATATCAATGAAGCCGTCGAAAAAGTTCGATACTTCAGGCCGGATATGGATGAGGACGTTTTGAATTTTCTCCGGGACATATTGCTGCTGAAGATCGAAGGCGATCTGGAATGGGAAGCGGCCTTACGGATTCAGCAACTCACGGGTCCGGCCATGGCCAAAGGGGTGGAAGACACAGCCTTTTATTGTTTTAACCGCCTTGTTTCACTCAACGAGGTGGGCGGCAATCCGGGTCTGTTTGGCGATTCCGTCGAAGCATTCCACCGTCATTGCCGTGATAAGCAGCAGCGTTCGCCATACGGGATGCTTGCGACCAGTACCCATGATACAAAACGAAGCGAGGATGTTAGGGCCAGGATTCATTTGCTTTCAGAAATACCGGATGTTTGGCGCAGTGCCGTCCTTCGCTGGAACGAAACAACCGCTTCTTATCGGACCGGAGATTATCCGGACCGCAACACCGAATACCTTTTTTATCAGACCCTGATCGGTGCCTGGCCCATCGATGAAAATCGCCTGGCGGTTTACATGCAGAAAGCCGCCAGAGAGGCCAAGCAATTCACTTCGTGGATCCTCCCCAGTTCTGAATATGAGGATGCGCTGGAACATTTTGTTCAAGGCGCTCTGTCTGATGACGTTTTTAGAAACGATCTGGAACTGTTCGTTGAAACTTTAAAAATTCCCGCCGCGATCAATTCTCTGTCACAGACACTGCTCAAGCTGACAGCACCCGGAATTCCGGATATCTATCAGGGCACGGAATTATGGGATCTGAGTCTGGTCGATCCGGACAATCGTCGGCCTGTCGATTACGGACTCAGACAGCGTTTACTGGATGAAATGGACGAGATCACACCGGAAAGTGCGTGGCAACGGGTGGAAGAGGGTCTGCCCAAAATGTATGTCATTCGGAAAACCCTGGCCCTGAGAAACACCTATCCGCAATTCTTTAATGAGAAAGGCTGCTATCGGCCGTTGTCAGCCGCTGGTTTAAAACGCGAGCACGTGATTGCTTTTACTCGCGGCGATCATGTTATGACGGTTGCCCCGCGCCTGTTCATCGGACTGAAAGGCGATTGGGCGGACACGGAACTTACTTTTCCTCGCGGGCAGTGGCGCAATGCATTCACCGGCGATGCCATTAAGGGGAAAGCACAGGTTAAGGATATTCTGCAGCGATTTCCAGTGGCGCTTTTCTGCCGGTCTGAGGAGGTGTGAAACATGCGGTTCGAAGTCTGGGCGCCACTGGCCGCTAAGGTATATCTTGTAATTGAAAAACATCCTGTGGCCATGACGAAACAAAAATCAGGCTGGTGGGCCGTGGATACGGCACATAGGAAGACGGTCATCGACTATCAATTTATGATTGACGGCGGTGAACCGAGGCCGGATCCGCGGTCACCTTTTCAGCCCTTCGGCATTCACGGCCCTTCACGGTTTGTCGATCATAACCAGTTTACCTGGCATGATGACAAATGGCAGGCGCCGCCATTGGCCGAAGGGATCGTTTATGAACTTCACATAGGAACATTTACACCGGAGGGTACATTTGAAGCCGCAATTGAACGCCTCGACCATCTCATCGATCTGGGAGTCACCCATGTTGAACTGATGCCGGTCAACGAATTTCCCGGAAATCGCGGATGGGGATATGACGGCGTCGATCTGTACGCCCCGTATCATGTTTACGGTGGTCCCACCGGCCTTCAACGTCTTGTGGATGCCTGTCATACCCGCGGTCTTGCCGTATTGCTGGATGTTGTCTATAACCATCTTGGACCGTCGGGAAATTATCTGGGTGAGTTCGGTCCTTACTTTACGGATCGTTATAGCACCCCATGGGGGCCGGCGGTGAATTTTGACGATGCCGGCAGCGATGAGGTCCGCCGTTTTCTCGTGCAAAACGCCCTGATGTGGCTTCGCGATTACCATTTTGACGGACTGCGAATTGATGCCGTCCATGCCATACTGGACATGTCGGCCGTCCATTTTCTGGAGCAGCTGTCCGCAGAAGTCGAAGCACTGAAGGCGCAGACGGGACGCCATCCGGTTCTGATTGCGGAAAGCGACCTGAATAACCCGCGCCTGGTCCAGCGGAAGTCGATTGGAGGATACGGATTGGATGCGCAATGGACCGACGATTTCCATCATGCCCTGCATTGTGTTCTGACGGGCGAACGGCAGGGTTATTATGCGGATTTCGGCAGGATGACCGATTTGGCCGATGCCGTTAAAAAGGCTTACGTTTATGATGGAAAATATTCCGTTCACCGCGATCGTCATCACGGAAGAAGCACGGATGAATTGTCCGGGCATCGTTTTGTAGCTTTTTTGCAGAACCATGACCAGGTAGGCAACCGGGCAAAAGGTGATCGTATCGGCCAGCTGGCGGGCCTCAAACGTCAAAAGATCGGTGTCGCTGTGGTTATGACATCGGCCTTTATCCCGCTCATTTTTCAAGGTGAAGAGTGGGGGGCAGGCAACCCGTTTTTATACTTTACCAATCACGAACAGGAAGAACTGGGGCTCGCTGTGACGGAGGGCAGGCGCCGGGAGTTCAAGTCTTTCGGATGGGATCCGAATGACGTGCCGGACCCGCAGGATCCGGAAACATTTCGAACATCCAAACTGAACTGGAATGAACTCGCGCACGAAGAGCATAAGGAATTGCTGGATTGGTACAGAACGTTGATCGGTATCCGGCGTTCAACACCGGTCCTGCTCGATGGTCGACGGGAGCTGATTAAAACGCGTTTTGACGAAACGAAGCGATGGTTTCTGATTGAGCGGTCCGGAGTCGCTACGGTTTGTAATCTATCCGGCAGCGCTCAGATTATCCCTCTTGAATCCGAAAAAACCGTCGATGTTCTGGCATCGTCGGATAAGGACATTTCTGTCAAGTCAGGTGGTATTTTCTTGCCGTCGGATACTGTCGCTATTGTGCGATATGAGGCACAAAAATGACCATGAAGAAAAGCGAAAGGAATAAGGGCATCGACGCTTGGGGTGTCTATGAAGGCTACCGGGATTCCCATTTTCGATGGCAAAAGACAGACCCCAAAGCGAGAGATGCCATTCATTCCGCAATGGATATTCCATTCAAAGGGGCCATTGAAGAAGCCGAACGACCCGTTCGCGTCATCAAAGCCGGCAGAGGGTATGGAATCCGCGGACACGGAGAAATTGTTCTTGAAGACGGAACGACTCTGAAAATCAAAGACCGGCTGCCTTCTGATTTACCTGTCGGATATCATCATCTTTATCTGTCTCACCGGGGAAAACCACAGCTGATTATTGTTGCTCCTTCCGAAGGCTGTTATCTGCCGGACGGCTTGAATGCCTGGGGATGGAGCGTTCAACTTTATGCCCTTCGATCAAGTCGGAGTTGGGGGATCGGGGACCTGGGCGACCTGGAACGGTGTGCAAAGTGGTCCGTCGCTAAAACAAAGGCCGATTTACTGTTGATCAATCCATTGTGTGCCGCGACGCCGGGGCTGCCGCAGCAGCCCAGCCCATACTACCCGACGAGCCGTTTATTTCGCAATCCCCTTTATCTCAATATTGAAGCTGTACCCGGTGCCGCTGAAGACCACAAAAGTATTGAAAAGCTTGCCGCAAAAGCAAGACAGATGAATGATAAACGCCATATCGACCGAGATGCGGTTTTTAAACTTAAGATGACCGCCTTGGATCGGCTATGGAAAACGTTTCGACCGACGCGGGCCTTTGAGCATTATTGCGCAGATCAAGGCGATGCCCTCGAAAAGTTTGCCATTTTTTGCGCTCTGTCAGAACAGTATGGCTCTAACTGGCATGACTGGCCCAAACGATTCAGAAGGTCGGATGGGGGTGCCGTGAAACGTTTTGCTGAAGAGTCCATCCAACGAATGAGATTTCATCAGTGGCTTCAATGGCTGATCGATGGGCAACTCGGTCTTGTCGGAAAATCAACCCTGCTGATCACGGATCTTCCCATCGGTTTCGACCCCGGAGGCGCCGATGCCTGGCGCTGGCAGGATATGATGGCCGAAGGTGTCCGGATGGGAGCGCCGCCGGACAAATTCAACGCGTTAGGGCAGGATTGGGGTGTGGAGCCTTTTGTGCCCTGGAAGCTCCGTAAGGCCGGCTATGGACCTTTTATTGAAAGTCTGAAAGCCGCCATGACGCACGCCGGCGGACTGCGCATCGATCACGTCATGGCACTTTTTCGTCTTTTCTGGATACCCGAAGGCATGGCACCGCAAAGAGGCACCTATGTGGCCTATCCCGTTGAAGAAATGCTGGCCGTTCTGGCGGTGGAAAGCCAGCGTCATAAGGCTGTTATCATTGGTGAAGATCTCGGAACGGTAGCTGCGGGCGTGCGACGTCGACTGGCGTTCCGGCGCATTCTGGGCTGTGCGCTGTTCTGGTTCGAAAAGAAATTGCCGTCCGTCTATCGAACGCAGACAATGGCATCCATAACAACGCATGACCTTCCGACCTTGGCCGGGCTATGGAGCGGTCAGGACGTTCGTATTCAACGCAAGTTGGGACTGAATCCCCCTGAGGAAGATTACCGCCGGATATGCAGGAGAGTGTCAAAATTAGCGGAGGTTCCAGGCGATGTTCAGGCGGCCGACGTGATACCCAAACTCCACAAAGCACTGGCTCAGGGATCGTCAATGGTTGCCGTGGCGATGATCGACGATGCGTTGGGGGTGTTGAAACGGCCCAACATGCCGGGCACAACGACGAGTTACCCCAATTGGTCGCTGGCATTGCCCGTTATGCTGGATGACGTTCCAAAACATCCGTTGGTCTGTTCTGTTGCCGCGGCCATGGATGAAGGGCGCAGAAGCCGTAAAAAAAACATCGATCAAATGGATTGACAACAAATACAACGGCCCCCAAAAATATCGTAATCGACGGGGCTTATTGTTGATTTATCGGATGCATTGTTTTAAACTGAAAGCGGATTAACGTAAATTCCGTAAAAGGAAGGTTATTGATGCCTTTAGCATCATTTTATTTTCAGCTCCATCAGCCCTGCCGATTGCATCCGGACCGGGACAAGTTTCTCTGGGAGGAGATGAACCGGGAGATATTTAATAAGGTCGCTGAAAAATGTTATCTGCCCGCGACGTACATGTTTGCGGAAATGATCGCAAAATATCCGGATTTTAAAATTACGTTCAGCATGTCGGGGACATTTTTAGAACAGGCTGAAAGATTTAATCCGGAAGTGATCAAGGCCCTTCAGAATTTGCTGGATGCCGGCAAAGGTCGTCAACAGGTCGAATTTCTGGATGAAACGTACTATCATTCTTTGACCAGTCTGTTTAATGATCCCGCAAAAAAAGAGTTTCGGGATCAGGTTTCCCTCCATCGCGACAAGTTGCGCGTCTTGTTCGGGGTTTTTCCGAAGTCCTTCAGAAACACGGAGCTGATGTACAACAACCAGATTGCCGAGGTTGTTGACAGTATGGGATATATGTCCATTCTGTGCGAAAAAAGAGACGATATGTATATGAACAGTGGAGGTCTGATTTCTCCGAATGCCGTCTTTCGCGCCTATGGATGTAATCTTATTGTTATCCCCCGCAACAGGGATTTAAGTGATGATATCGCTTTCCGTTTTCCGCATACCCCCATTTCACCGGAGACCTATGCGTCATATATTGGAAAAATTGACGGTGAAGCGGTTCTCCTCGGTTATGATTACGAGCATATCGGGGAACATATCTGGGAGGACAAAGGCATATTTGATTTTTGGAGACGTCTGCCGGGAGCCCTTTCCCAGCATAAAAACATTATCTGTGCGACACCGACCGAAATAGCCGAATTATTTAAAGATGCGCAATGTCCTGTTTTAAATATCGGTAATTTATCAACCTCGTCTTGGGCAGATAAAGGAAGAGACACCTTCGGGTGGTTGGGGAATCCGGTTCAATACGACTTATTCAAAGATATAGAAGACATGGAAGACAATGCTCATAGAGCCGGAAGAGAACTGCTGACCCGGTGGCGTCATCTGACAACCTCTGACCATGTCTATTTTCTTCATGAAAGTATCGGCGAAGACCATGCCGTTCATTCCTATTTTAATCCCTATGGAGGATCAATTGCCAGGCCGACGCATATTCTGACCCGAAAAATTGACGACCTTGCCATGAGCATTCAGCGATTCGCAGTTTTTAAAAAGCTGCAAAGAACGGCAGTGATGATCATAACACCGGAAACGGGGAGATTACCGGGGGATATGGGCGCTCTGGCGAAATACATATCCGGAAAGAGCGGCGGACAGGGTGAAGTTATCTCCGCTCTTTGTGAAGGTTTGGGGGACAGAGGCATCGATGTTCACTTGACGCTGCTCAATTTAAAGAAAAGATTTCAAAAAGAGTCCGGAATGGACGAATATCAATGGCGGGAGATGCGCTATAAGATCGATCCGGAAAAAATTCATTTGGTCAGTTCTTCCGTTTTTGCCGATCATTTTAGCGCCTATTCGGGCGATCCAATTTTAACGGCGGCCGAGTTTCAAAGAGATATCGTCAATTATGTGATCAAAGAGACCCGTGCGAAACACGAAGGTCGGCTCATCATTCACAGCCACGACTGGATGGCCGGCGGCATTATTACGGCTTATGCCAAAGCGACGGAGCTGCCGGTTCTGCATACCGTCCATAATGTATTTACAGCCGATTTGCCCATTGACCTATTGTATGGTGTTAACCTGTTTGAATTATCGAAGTACCTCTATTTTACGGATTTCAGGGGCCGGAGGAGCATTGATTGCCAGGCAACGGCGATCAAAAACGCAACCATTATTAATTTTGTAGGGGAAAGATTCCTTCAGGAAGTTGTCGACGATTATTTCATGGATAGAAACATTGTTCCTCAAAGCGTCAGAAATGAGGTGAAGGCCAAGTATTACAGTGATGCCGCCTGGTCTATCATTAATGCCCCGTCGTTGAGCATGTATCCGGAGCGTTGCGAACATCTGGTCAGACGATATGGCCCCGATGACGATTTTATATCGGCGAAAAGAGAAAATTTGGTTGAATTTCAGGGAAGAACGGGTCTTAACATTAATCCGGATGCGATATTGTTTTTTTGGCCCTCACGATTGGATACGGTTCAAAAAGGTGTTGAACTGCTGGAAGATGTCGCCCAGCGCTTCGTTTTTACCCACCGGGATGTGCAGATGGCGATTGTCGCGGAAGGCGTCGGCAACGACCACACCCATGAAGAGATTCTGGGTCGTCTGGCCTGGAGTTCAGGTGGACAAATGACCTATCAGAAATACAGTGAAGATTTGTCCATGCTTGGTTTTGCGGCGGCAAGCGACGTCTTTGGAGCTTCTTTATACGAACCATGCGGACAAATTGATCAGGTCGGGAATATTTTCGGGGCGACCGCCACCAATCGGGATACGGGCGGTTATCACGATAAAATCCGTGAATTGAGACTACGGGAAGAAGGGGCCCCGCAAAGCGTCGGTAACGGATTCCTTTTCCGGGATTATGACAGTGCCGGTTTATGGTATGCCCTTGAAAAAAGCCTTACTTTTCATCGGAGGCCCCTGGACGTCAGGGAACCGCAATTGCGAAGAATCATGAAAGAGGCCCGTGAAAAAAATGATTTAGGAAACATGATTGCCGCGTATATCCGCATTTATGAAAGATTGAATGGAGGAAAACCGCTGACCTAATAAAAGGGGCATAGAGAGACAGGGCACAGGAATCAAAAAGAAAGGTTCACGAGTAAGAATAATGTTGATGGGGAAAGCTGGAACTCAAATTGACACGGTGATCTTTGATTTTGGCGGAGTCATTGCGGAAGAGGGATTCAGAGAGGGATTAAAAGCGATCGCACGGTCCAATGGTATGGATGAGAATATATTCTTCAAGCAGGCGGAGAAATTGATATACAGCACCGGGTATGTGCTCGGAAAAGTTCCAGAGTGTGCCTATTGGAATGCCTTAAGAGAATTGACGGGACTTAAATATTCAGATGATGTCCTGAGAAATGAATTGATGTTACGATTTACCATTCGACCGCGGATGATCGAGATCGTGAAAAAAATTAGAACCGAATATTGCCCTGTCGGCATATTGAGCGATCAGACAGACTGGCTGGATAGGATCGACGAGAAATACCACATTTTCCAATATTTTGATTTTGTTTTCAATAGCTTCTATTTAGGTAAGGGTAAAAGGGATAAGAGTTTATTTGGTGATATCTCAAATCGTTTAAGCCTCAAACCGGAAAAAATCCTTTTTATAGATGATAATTCCGGCCACTGTAAAAGGGCAAAATTAAGTAACTATCAGGTTATTGTCTATACGGATCATGACTTATTCGTCAAGGCGATAACAAACATTTTCCCCGAAATCAGCCAATGATAGTCCGCTTGCGTGACGAACATTGGTTGTAATAGCCAGGGGTCTTTTCATCAAAAATCATTTTTTAAAATTTGCCAGAGCATCCGTTGTTTTCTGCAGACGGAGGACGAGTGACTTTATAATATGCCTAAAATATTGAGATATTTTATTATATTCGGCGTCAAGAAATTCCCGGTCTACAAGGCCTACGGTCGTTTCGCCAATGGACGAGGCGGTTGCTGTTCTGGGAATATTCGCTAAAAACGCCAATTCGCCGAAAATATCCCCTTCGGTTAAGGTTTCAATAACAACCTTGCTGTTGCCGACCTTTTTTGATATTTCGACCTGACCTTTCGATATCACATAAAGCCAGTCACCATAACTTCCTTCTTCGTAAATCACATCTCCATCTTGGTAAGTTTCCTGACTCGTTATGGGCATCATATTCAAAACTCCTTGAACTAGATATGGCGTTAATGTGTTGATAAAAGATATATTTACTGCATCAATTCTTACCAAACTTATGACGATTCAAAATAAAAAACAAGATAAAATTTGCCTAAGATCAATGAATGAATACGATAGTTAGGTGTTTTCGTATATCACAAAATCCTTTGATTATTTTACCGAAGTCTGGAAGGCAAGACATCTAAAAAATAAGATTATAAAAG
>JAFGLN010000068.1 GCA_016928025.1 Deltaproteobacteria bacterium | reverse complement strand
CCCCAGGTGATGTTTTTGTCTTTTCCAAAATGACCGTTCAGGTGCATACCGAGATTGTGATCAGGGGTTCCATAATCATGATTACCCACAAAGGAAGCTTCCACCAACTGCTTTTTGTTGGAGGAAGTCATCACTTCTCTTGAAAAAGGGAAGGTGGCGTTGAAGAAGGTTACCGTCATGAAGTCCAAACCTTTGTAACGCAAATAGGCATCTACAATTGAAAGTTCATTATCATTTTCCGCCTTTCCCATGTCCCACTGGAACTTGCCCATCCAATCTTTGTGAATGCTTCCTTCGATTTCAGGACGGAAGCGGCGGAAAAAAAGATCATCCGTGGATTTGTCGGAAGAACTTCCGGTGTCCGGATCTTCCGTTTTATACTGGAGATGGATGCGTCCCCCCAGCTTGACGTATTTGTCACCATCTTTGAAGGTTACACCCGCCGATGTGAGCGACGGCATTATTGCCATAACAATGATTGCCATTGCTATGTACATGCCATGTTTCAATATACGCGATATGTTCATATTTTATTTCTCCTTAAATTTGTGATTTATACGAATGAAAGAGATTTTTATTGACGTCCTTTATTTAATTCGCAATATTACAAAACCCACTTCATTCAAATATTGTCATTTGTTGATAAATTCAAAACTTCATCAGCGCTATTTAGATAAATAGGTACATGACAAAGATCTCTTTGAGTCGCTTAATACTCCCCTTCTTTTTCACCTCCTCCCGCTCTTATGTCTTGAAGCAGCTTATACAAAATAAAAGTGACGGAAATTTTACGCTCACGTTAAGATTTGGTTACATTGTTCGTATGGGAAGTGCTTAACGCAGATTGCTGCTTTGAAAATTGCTGTTGAAAATTGCTTGCCAAGGGGTCATATTTTCGATACATTATGAAAAAATGAAGACAAACAGAACCTTGTTTGATATTGACATGCTTGCTGTATTCACAAAACAAAGACCAAACCAACCCCAGCAAACGCAAGGAAGGAGGAGTTAAACAGTTTGGAAGAGGACGCTTGGTCCCAGATATTGGCTATTTTACTTTGTATTGTCGGTTCGGCTCTTTTCTCTTCAACAGAAACAGCATTAACCAGTTTGAGTCACAGGAAGGTCCAGCAGATGCTTGACAACGGGAAAAAATCCCCGCTGCTTGAGTTGTGGCTGGCCAAACCCAACGATGTCTTGACAACCATCCTCATCGGCAACAACATTGTCAATATTTTAGCTTCTTCCTTAGCCACCCGATTCAGTTACCAGCAGCTTCAAGGCATGGGAATAAGCAATGTGGAAAGTTTTGCCGTCGCCGTTGCCGTCGGCGTCATGACATTGATTATTCTCATCTTCGGCGAGGTTGTTCCCAAAACGTATGCCAAGCATAATGCCGAAGCCATGATCCCTCTGTTCCTGATTATCTACGCCTTTTATTATCCCTTTTTGCTGATTACAAAGGTCCTTGTTTATATCAGCCGGACCGTCGTTTGGATTACGGGAGGTAAATTCAGCCACGAAGGGCCCCTGGTCACGGAAGAAGACATTGAATGGATGATCCGTCGGGGAACGGAGGAAAAGAGTCTCGATCATGAAGTCGGCACAATGCTGGCGGCGGCCCTTGACTTGGAAGATACGGTGGCACGGGAAATCATGGTGCCGAGAACCAACATGGTCATGTTTGAAGTGAATGAAACACTGGCAGAGATTTGGGAGCAGCACAAGGAACACAACTATTCCCGGTATCCCGTCTATGATGAAATTCCGGATAAAATCATCGGAATTTTTTATATCAAGGATCTGCTTTATTTTCTGGTGAATCCGGAGGGCAAAACCTTCCGCATCCGCGATTTGATGAGAACGGATGTCTACTTTATCCCTGAATCCAAGAATTTGAGTGAAGTCCTTGCGGAACTCAAAAAGCGACAAATGGGTATGGGCATCGTTATCGATGAGTTCGGCGGGGTGTCGGGTATTGTATCGCTCGAAGACATTATCGAGGAGATGGTGGGCGAAATCTACGACGAATACGATGAACCCGCCCAGGACTTTGTCGAAGAAAAACCGGGATGCTTCAGAGTCGAGGCGAAATTACTCCTGGCCGATCTGGAAACGAATTTGCCTTTCAAGCCGGGTTTCGCTCTGGATAAGGGTTATGATACCGTCGGTGGTTTACTGATGGATCTGGCCGGGGAGGTTCCCAAGCCGGGCGAAGTCCTTACCTGGCCCAAGAACAGTTCGACCCAGGGTTCAGAAAATGCAACCGCTGTCGAAAATCTGGTCCTTTCATTTACCATCCTGGAGGCGAGCGAAACGAAAATCGACACGGTGCGCATGGAAATCATAGAGCCGAAACCGCCGACGCAGGAAGGGGCCGCCAAGACGTCGGATGTTAACGGCTAAAAATCCGTAAAACAACTATACCAACGGCACCGATGGGATATAATCCGTCTGAAAGAATTCGCGGTCAAACGGAACACCAAAATCAAAGGCGCTGACGATCATCGTATTAATGATGATCGCTGTTGCTTTATATCAAGTTTAACAAGACAAACAAAATCAGCCCGGACAGAAAAAGCATGGTTGAAATCCGGCGCTTCCGCAGATACCCCTTGAGCTGATTTAATGACACATATTGCTCGCGAACCTCGATAATAAACCCCGTCATCAGATACAAGATAAAAAAAAGCGGGCCATAGAAAATCATGAACCCCATAACGGAAGTGCCGTGACTGGAGGACAGTGTCGGCAGGACGTGAATGGCAGGATTAAAACGAAACAAAATCAATCCGATAACCACAGCCCAGAGGACGGCATATATCATTAGGAAATGGCGTTTTCCCATATTCTTCTGAAAATAAGGTTCGAGGCTCCCGGAACTAAAAAGGAAGGCTGTTTATTCATCCACATCATCGATGTCACTCCTTTACCTTGAACCTTGCTCCTTATTTAATATCGAAACACCGCTGCGATGGGAGCTTCGTCCGGCATTTTTTCCGGCGGCAGCGTAAATACCTTGCCGCCGTTCAAGAAGGTCTGGATCGCGGCAAGATCCAGAAGATCTTCATTGCCCGGCGCCATTGCCTCGTGAAGTTTAACTTTGCCGCTTTGAGGATCAAAGACACCCCACTGCTGTCGTCCGATGGATAAAAAAAGGAGGCCAACCCTTCCGTGATAAGCATCCGGTACAATTTCCATCACATCTTTTGACGTCAGGCCCGTGCCGGATGACTGACGATACTGGGCCAGGGCATCGTTGCGGTCTTTCTTAAAATAAGGCTTAACAAGCTTCCACGCTTGGGGATGGAGTTTGTCGGGACTCATACCCTTCGGATTGCCGGCAATGCCCTCATCGATCAGGCCCGGATGGGTATTGGCTTCTTTGTAGATAGGAAACAGATATTCGACTCCAGCCAAAACAAGCGGTGCTCTCTCGTTTTTCAAAAGATCACGCACACCCCTATCAATCTGACGAAAATATTTTAAAAGGTTTTCTTTCGTATCGTCTATGTCGGCACCGTGTCCGGACATCATGACGTTGTTGCCGCCGGTTGATGTCCCGGCGCGAAAGCGGATCTGTTTTTCCGGCTCATTATACTGGAGCGCCGCGTTTAGGTTTTTAGGAATAGATTCCATCTCAAGTTCCCGAAAACTTCGCTTTGTTCCTTCATAAATTTTTACATCATTCTGACTAAGCGCCAAGATATAAAAGGGCACTTTGCTGACCAAAAGATGCAGCAGTGGTTTGATGTGAAAACGATCCGTAATCACCATGACTTCATCAAAATCGGCGGGAAGCCGGTAACAACGAAACAAATCGGCAGCAATAAAGAGTGCCAGCCCGTCACTTTGACGGCGCCAGAAAAGGATATTGTTTATAAGTGCCGAAGCCGGCTCCAGGAACTTCTCGATTTCCTGGGTGCGCACACCGGCGGCCTCAAGCTTCGACTCGACCTGTTTCAGTAGATTTCTCAATCGGATTTGGTTTTGTTGAATTTCTGCACCGGTACGATAGGTGGGCATAAAAACCGAAATACACAAACCTTCATGCTTTTGCATCAATGTCTTTAATTCATCTTTAGACAATGAATCCATATCGTCCACTCCCTTCTGTTATTTTAATGGATTAGAAAAATTTAACCGTCTCCCACAAGTTTAATCTATCCAGGGAAAAGGACACAACAACCATGAGACGATTTAACTTCTTGTTCTTTTTCAAACAACGATTTATAAGAACCCGTTTGGCTTGCAAGAAGATGAAAACCTGAAACTTCATGTCGAAAATTTATATGGAAAGACCCGTCAAGATCTTCACGATTGATTTTTTTTCAAACCGTCTCTTTCTATTCGACCACAACACCAAAGGCCTATTTTATCACTTCGTTAATCATGAACCGACGCTCTCGGGATAAGCATCCTCAAGCAGTACTTCATTGCCCATTCCCTTCGAAGGTTTTTTAAATTTTAATCAACATTAACACGTTTCAAGACATCTGTCATTAAACTCTTATTTATAAATTAACCAAATTTCTCTTTAATTTTCTTTTTGTTGAGGTAAATATGATTTCGTGTTAGGAATTTAAAAATCATCACATCCGATGATTTTATATCATGAAGATGAATGAATCCATGTCTGGGAAAGGGGATTATAGCGTGCATCAACCACCAATCGATGTAAAGTCGATCAGGGAATCAAAAGGATTGATGCTGAAAGATATATCCGATCTCACAAGAATCAGCATCGTTCATCTCGAATCTATTGAAAATGAAACTTTCGATTTACTACCGCCCCCGGTGTATTCAAAATCGTTTATCAAAAAATACGAAGAAGCCATCGGCATCGAGGGCAACGTCATCCTTAAGCATTACGAAGATTTTCTTGAAAAAACTCAAAAAATATATCCGGAACAGCACCAGCATGGAGCAAGCGCAGGATCCGGCAAAAAGAGATACATGATCATCGGTATATTCACTGTTCTAATCATTGGAACTTTAGCTGTCTTTTTTACTTCCCCCTCGAATCGAAATGCCGACGAAAAAATACCTGTTGCTGATTTACCCCTTGTGGAAAAAGCTGATAATTTGAAACCAGAAAAGAATGACGGTCTCGCCCCAAAAGAGAGTATTTCCGATATGGATAGTGTAAAAGGGGATAAACCAAATACGCAGCAGAAAAATCAATCTGCAAAAGCGACACCCCGGCTTCATGCGGCAAATGATGTCAATCGATCGGTAGAAGAAGTTCCCCAGCCCCTCATCGCAAGCAATGATCATCAACCTGTCCAAGAGGAGGCTCAAAATCCTCCTGGCCCAAATGAGAAAAATTCGGACACCTTTGCGATCACAAAGCCTTATATCCTGACCGTTGAAGCCAGGGAACTGACATGGATACGCATAACGGGAGACGATGAGGATGAGCCGTATGACGTAATGTTAAGGCCGGGCGATAAGGTAATGCGCACGGCAACCAGAGGTTTTTTAATCGATTGCGGCAATGCCGGCGGTATTGATATTACTTTCCAGGGAAAATCATTGGGACATTTAGGAGAACCGGGCGACGTTGTCCATTTGCGCTTACCGTAAATCGAAAAAATATGTGTTTGACAAAGGTCCTTTCCTGGTTTAGGATGAGAAAAAAAAGATTTTCGAATTAAACCCTTAACGATTTTAATGAGGTAATAAATACATGTTTGGAATAGGTATGCCGGAACTCCTGATCATTCTGGTGATCATCCTGATCATCTTCGGTGCCGGGAAACTGCCCGAAATCGGCGGAGCCATAGGCAAGGGAATAAAGAACTTCAAAAAGGCCACGAACGAACAGGATGAACTCGACGTTTCCCCCGATCCCAATAAGAAGATTGAGCCCAAGTAAGCCGGGTGTTTCTTAAAACGGGACGTCGTTTTCGGGGATGGTTTCGGGCTCCGCATACGCGGGTATTTGATCCTCTTCACCTTGGCCGTCGGTGTCCTTTGTTTGTCCCTTCGAATCAAGCATCTTCATATCGTTTGCGACAATTTCCGTCGTATAGCGTTTATTGCCGTCTCTATCGTCCCATGACCGGGTCTGTATTCTGCCTTCAATAAAGACCATTTTACCTTTCATAAGATAACTGTTGCAGATTTCCGCCAACCGGCCAAAGGTTACGATACGGTGCCACTCTGTTTTTGAAACCCGCTCGCCGTTTTTGTCCTTCCACTGCATATCCGTAGCCATGCGAAAATTCGTAACCATCATACCATCAGGTGTGTATCGGGCCTCCGGATCCGCCCCCAACCGGCCGATCAGAATCACTTTATTAACCATTTGTCTCCCCCTTTCTCACATATTTTCCGTGTATCATACATAACTTAAATGTAACTGGCAATTGATTTTTCTCAAGGTTGTCAAGATCCAGAAACATGGCCCTTGGATTTCGATCCGGAATCCGGTTTCTTTATTATCTAACGACTTCTAAAAAAAATCAGATAGCAAGGTCCTTCAATATCACTTCCTGCGAAACGCAAAACGGCTTGCCTCTTATGATCCCTTGGGTTATAGGATGGATGGCAAAGACAGACAAATAGCGCAACGGTATAAAAATACCCCGTATTCTTGTAACAATCCCCATGACTCCCAGGAATACGGCCAGGCAGACAAGTAATCCGTGAAAGGTGACGGAGAAATTGACTATTCACACTTTTTGCAGTCAATTTAACCAGTTATAAAGTCAACCCTATGAAACAATCATTGCAGCGCGCCTTAACCATGGCCAAAACGCAATTGCCTTATCTGTCCAAAACGTTCGGCCTCGTGTATCGAGCCGCCGGGTTTCTAACCGCCGCTGGTTTCGTCCTGCTTTTGATTCAGGGGCTCCTGCCCGTTGCCTCCGTGTATCTCACTAAAATCATTGTGGACGGCGTCGCTGATCTGATCCGGACCGGCGGCGGCATACCAGCCCTGTTAAGACTCCTGCCGGCGGTTGCAGCCATGGCGTCCGTCCTCATCGGGATGGAAGTCTTTCAAAGCATCAGCCGGTGGCTCCGCACGGCCCAATCGGAACAGGTGCAGGATTACATTCACACCCGCATCCACGAGCAGGCCATGCGGCTGGATCTGTCCTTTTACGATTCCCCCGACTATTACGATCAGCTGCACCGGGCTCGCATTGATGCACTGAACCGCCCGGCCGCCCTCATTGAAAATACCGGCGCCCTCCTCCAGAGCCTGGTCACGTTGCTGGCCATGGCAGGCGTTCTCTTAACTTTTGGCGTCTGGATTCCCATTCTGCTGGCCGCCAGCACCCTGCCGGCCCTGGCAGTGGTCATGCGCCATTCCCTGCGGTTTCACGACTGGCGGTTGCGCAATACCATGGCTATCCGTCAGACCAATTATTATGACATGATGCTGACCTCAAGGGAGGGGGCGGCGGAAATGCGGTTGTTTCAACTGGGCCCTCATTTCCGCCGTCTTTTTTCCGATCTCCGCGCCCGGCTGCGCCGGGAGAAAATCAATCTCGCCCGCGATGAAGCCGTTGCAACGGCATGGGCCGCGCTCCTGGGTTTGGCGGGCATGGCAGGTGTCCTGGCCTGGATGGGGCTTCAGGCGGCCCGGGGCCTCTTAACCCTCGGCGATCTGGCCCTCTTATTGCAGGCCTTCTTTCAGGGGCAACGCATGATGCGGTCCCTCTTGGGCAGCGCCGGAGAAATCTATCGGAACATTACCTTCCTGGAAAATCTGTTTGAATTCCTCGCCCTGACACCCAACATCCGGGAGCCGCACCAGCAGTTGCCTCATCCGGGGCTCAAAGACGGAATCAAAATGGAAAATATCATCTTTAGGTATCCCGGCAGCAGCCGGCCGGCCCTGGATCATTTTCATCTGTCTCTGCCGGCAGGCTCCATCACCGCGGTGGTCGGTGAAAACGGTGCGGGAAAATCAACTCTGATCAAACTACTGTCCCGTTTTTACGATCCCACAGACGGGAGGATCTTACTGGACGACATTGACATCCGCACCCTCTCTCAGGAGGATTTGCGCCGGCACATCACCGTCCTGTTTCAAGAACCCGTCCGCTTTCACGATACGGTCTTTAACAATATCGCCTTCGGAGATTTGGAACACAAGCCGGACCTCCTTGAGATCGAAGAAGCGGCAAAGGCGGCTGGCGCCGATGCCCCCATCAGCCGGCTGCCCGAAACCTATGCGGCGGTCCTGGGTAAATGGTTCGGGGGCGCCGAACTCAGCGGCGGCGAATGGCAGCGTTTGGCCCTCGCCCGGGCCTTCTTACGGAAGGCACAGCTCGTCATCCTGGATGAACCGACCAGTTCCATGGACTCCTGGGCGGAGGTGGACTGGTTGATGCGGTTCCGACAGCTGGTCACAGGGCGCACCGCCCTGATTATTACCCATCGGTTCACAACGGCCATGCAGGCCGATGTCATCCACGTCATGGATCAGGGTCGGATCATCGAATCGGGAAGCCACAAGGATCTTCTTTCCGCGGGCGGACGCTATGCCGCGTCCTGGACGCGCCAGATGCAGGGCGGACAGATTGCCGATGATTAAATCATCGCTTGACTATTTGAGAAAATAAATATAGTAAATTCAACTTTATATCTAACAGGGGCCGTGTTAAATGGAAGAAAGTGAACTTTTAAAGAAACGTAAGGAAAAAATGGAGGCCCTCAAAGAGGAGGGCTTTGAATTATATCCCAATAACATTCAAGTAAAAGATACGGCGGCAGCCGTTCTGCAGCGTTTTTCGGAAGCGGATCACGAAGCCCTGTCCGAAATTGACGAGCGGTTTTCCCTGGCGGGGCGATTAATGGCCGTCAGAAATTTCGGAAAAGCGGCATTCATTAAAGTGCAGGACCGAACAGGCCGTATCCAAGCGTTCGTTCACAAGAATATTCTGGATGAAAAAACGTACAACCTCTTTAAGCGCCTCGACGTAGGAGATATCATTTATATTTCCGGAAAAGTCTTTAGAACAAAGACCAACGAGTTAACTATCGAGGCAGAGGATATCCGCCTGCTGTCCAAGGCCGTCAGGCCCCTGCCGGAGAAATGGCACGGTTTAACGGATATCGAAACCCGTTATCGCCAGCGTCACCTGGATTTGATCGTCAATCCCCAGGTCAAAGAGGTTTTCCACAGGCGCAGCCGCATTATCCAACTCATTCGCCGTTTTATGGAGGACCGGGACTTCCTCGAAGTCGAAACGCCCATGATGCAACCCCAGGCGGGAGGCGCCGTCGCCCGGCCGTTCAAAACGCACCATAACGCGCTGGATATGGACCTCTATCTGCGCATCGCCCCGGAGCTGTATTTGAAGCGTCTCATCACCGGGGGCATGGAGCGGGTCTTTGAAATCAACCGAAATTTTCGTAATGAAGGCATCTCTACCTTCCACAATCCTGAGTTTACCATGATGGAATTTTATCAGGCCTATGCGACCTATGAAGACCTGATGACCTTGACGGAAGACATGCTGACCCATATTGCCCATGAACTCTTCGGCTCTCTGTCTTTTGAATATCAGGGGATGCCGGTGGATTTGAAGCCACCCTGGCGGCGCATTACCGTCCGGGACGCCCTGATCGACCTGGCCGGAATCAGTGTCGACATCATCGGAGATACAGCCGCAGCAATAGATTACGCCCGAAACAGGGGGTTGCCGGTGAATGACGATGATCCCCTCGGCAAGGTAATCATGACGATCTTTGATGCCGTCGTCGAAGAAAAACTCATTCAGCCCACCTTTATTACGCAATACCCTGTCGAGGTGTCTCCTCTGTCAAGGAAAAACGATCAAGATCCTTCATTCACCGATCGTTTCGAGCTGTACATCTGCGGACGGGAAATCGCTAATGGTTTTTCCGAATTAAACGATCCCGCCGATCAGCGCGAGCGGTTCCTGATGCAGCTCGCGGAAAGGGAAGCAGGCGACGACGAGGCCCATGAGATGGATGAGGATTACATACGGGTCCTCGAGTACGCCATGCCGCCGACAGCCGGGGAAGGCATCGGCATCGACCGGCTGGTCATGCTGTTCACCGATTCTCCTTCCATCCGGGACGTCATTTTATTTCCTCATATGCGCATCCGAGATGACGGGGGAAAATAATGTCCTATGAACTGCAGATAAGCCTGCGCTATCTCCGGGCAAAACGTAAACAGGTCTTTGTGTCTGTCATCACACTTATATCCGTTTTAGGCATCTTCCTGGGTGTCGCGGCGCTGATTATCGTCCTGGCCGTCATGAGCGGATTTGAAAATGATCTGCGCAACAAAATTCTGGCCATGAATTCCCATATCGTTTTGACGGCATACACCGGAGCCATGGAGGATTACGACAATGTCATGAAAGAGGTGTCAACGGTCAAGGGTGTGGTAGCCTCTACACCCTTTATCTACAGTCAGGCCATGTTGAAAAATGGAGAGAATATCACCGGGGTCGTCTTAAGGGGCATTGCCCCGGACAGGGCGTTGAAAGTCATCAATCTCGGCAGGATGCGCGAAGGCAGCATCGATTACCTGTCCAAAAACAAACGCGCCCATCTGCCCGTGAAAGGTCAAGCCGCCGACTTGCCCGGCATCATCATCGGCAAAGAATTGGCGAAAAACTTAGGCCTCATGCTCTTTGAGCCGGCAAGCATCGTTTCCCCTATGGTGGTTGCAACACCCTTCGGCACTGTCCCCCGGATAAAGAAATTCATGGTCGTCGGCATTTTTGATTCCGGCTTTTATGAATATGATTCAGGCCTTGCCTTTATAAGCTTGAAAGATTCGCAGGATCTGATGAACATGAACGATGCGGTGACGGGCATCGAAATCAAAGTGGTCGATATTTATAAAGCCGACGCCATTGCCAAAGAAATCAAACATAAACTGGGGTATCCCTTTTGGGTAAGGCATTGGATGGAAATGAACAAAAATCTTTTTTCGGCTTTGCGGCTTGAGAAGCGCGTCATGTTCATTATTTTGAGCCTGATTGTTCTGGTGGCCGCTTTTAACATCATCAGTTCCCTGATTATGGTTGTCATGGAAAAGAATAAAGATATCGCCATCTTGAAAACCATGGGGGCAACCGCCGCCAGTATTATGCGCATATTCATTTTTCAGGGCTTGATTATCGGTATAATCGGCGTTGTGACGGGTTTAATCGCCGGACTCTTGGTCGCCTTCAATATTAACAGCATTTCAACGTATATTGAACGTCTGTTCGGGTTTAAAATCCTGCCCGGTGATGTCTATTATTTAAGCGAGCTGCCTTCACAGGTAAACTACGGAGATATTTCCATTATCGTTATCGGAACGATTCTGATATGTTTCCTGTCGACGATTTATCCGTCGTGGCGAGCATCCAAACTTGACCCGGCCGAGGCATTGAGATACGAATAATGATCAAAATCAGAAACCTCAGCAAATCCTTTATCAAGGGAGATAATAAAATTGAAGTCCTGAAAGGCTTGGACCTTGATATTGCCAAAGGGGAATCTTTAGCCATATTGGGTGTTTCCGGAGCCGGGAAAAGCACGCTCATCCATATTCTCGGGACGTTGGACCGTCCGACATACGGCGATCTACTGTTCGATGATGTGAGCGTATTCAACTGGGATGAAAAAAAGCTGGCGGCATTCCGCAACAAAAAAATCGGTTTTGTTTTCCAGTTCAACAATCTTCTACCCGAATTCTCCTGTCTGGAAAATACGATCATGCCGGCATTGATTAACGGAATTTCCAAACGGGAAGCCAAAGAAAAGGGACAAATCATTTTAAATCAAGTGGGACTTGGCCACAGGCTGACCCACAAACCGGGAGAACTTTCCGGCGGGGAACAGCAAAGAGTGGCCGTGGCAAGGGCACTCATCATGGAGCCCGAAATTCTTCTGGCCGATGAACCGACGGGAAATCTCGACACGGAAACGGGACATAAAATAGAAGACATTTTGTTAAATTTGAACGAAACCAAAAACATCACGTTGGTTATTGTAACCCATAATCAATCTCTGGCCAAACGATTGTCTCGAAACATCGGTCTGAGAGACGGGAGGATTTACCCCTGTGAATAAAAAAAGCCGATATCCTGTTTTATTTGTTCTGATTTTGATGATTTTTATTTCTCATGCGGTTCTGTTTGCACAAACAACTCCCAAAATCGCCGTTTTCCCCTTTAAGGTTTACAGTAAAGATTATTCGGCTTTCTTGGAAGAGATTTTTTATTCCGGGCTTTATCATGAATTAGCAAAGTCCAAAAGCCTGATGGTCATTGAAAAAGATAACCTGTTAAAGGCTGCGGGACATGAGCGAATCGACGAATCATCGGCCCTCAAAATCGGACACGAGATAGGAGCAGATTATATCGTCATTGGCAGTATATCCGAATTCGGCGAGATGATCAGTGTGGATGCAAAGATTCTTGATGTGGAAAAACAAATCGTTAGTTCCTCTATCGTCAATGAAGGTCAGGGCCTGGATAGTATAGACAAGATGATAACGAATTTGAAAACAACGATTATTTCTATAATGTCTCCAATAAAGAAAATCATCCGCATTGAATACAAGGGCAATAGAAAAATCGAAAATAACGCCATCAATCAAGTCATGAAAATGTCCATCGGCAGTCTTTTCTCGGAAGAAAATCTCTCAAACGATATTAAAGCAATCTATAAAATGGGCTACTTCAACGACGTTTCAGCCGAAGTGACTGATAAACCGGAAGGAAAAGTAATCACTTTTATTTTGGAAGAAAAAGGTCTGATCACTGAAATCGCTTTTCACGGCAACAAGGCCCTTGATCGGAAAGATCTGGAAGCGGTTATATCTGTGAAGGCCAGACAGATTCTCAATCAGGAAAAAATCAAGGCAGATGTCGAGAAAATGAAAACCCTTTATGATTCGAAGGGATACTATAATGCCGAGATTGATTATAAAATTGAGAAAGAAAGCGAAAAGGATATTCGTCTCGTTTTCAACATTAAAGAATTTAAAAAAATTTACATCAGAAAAATCGACTTTAGAGGAAACAGTTCTTATACGGACAAAGAATTGAAGAAAAAGATAAGTACGAAGGAAAAAGGATTTTTCGCTTTTTTCACGGAGTCCGGCGTTTTAAAAAAAGACGTGCTTGAACAAGACATAGGAAAAATTAACGCTTTTTATCTGAACAACGGCTTTATCAATGCTCAGGTCGGCGAGCCCGAAATCAGTCATGATCAAAAGGGTATTTTTATCAACATCCCGATAACGGAAGGTGAAAGATACCGGGTGGGCCAGGTTGCCATTTCGGGCGATGAACCGAAAATTGACCGCATCAACTTATTGAAAAATCTCAAAATTAACAAAAAAGAATTTTATGATCGGGAAGCCATTATCAAAGATATGGATTATCTGACGGAAGTCTGCAACGATGAGGGCTACGCCTATGTCGATATTTCACCGCGAACCGTCACGCAGCAAAAAGATCACAGCGTCGATGTCACTTATCATATTTCCAAAGGAACTCAGGTCTATTTTAATCGCATTACGATTACAGGCAATACGAAAACAAGGGATAAAGTGATTCGCCGCGAATTGGCCTTTGTCGAAGGTGATTTATTCAGCAGAAGCAAACTTAAAAAGAGCTATCTGGCTTTGAATCGCCTGAGATACTTTGAAGAAGTCGATTTCCAAACGGAGAAAGGGCCGGATGAAACGCTGACCGATGTCAATATCCGAGTCCGGGAAAAACAAACCGGCGTTTTCACCATCGGGGCCGGTTACAGTGCCGTGGAACATGCCGTATTTACGGCGCAAGTCTCACAGCAGAACCTGTTCGGAAGAGGGCAGACTTTAAGTTTAAGAGCCAGTATCAGCTCAATATCCAGCAACTACGAACTAAATTTTACGGAACCCTGGTTCTTCGATCTTCCGCTCTGGAGCAATTTCGGCATTTGGAACGCCACCAGAGAGTATGATAGTTACGATCTTGATTCAAAAGGCTTCAGCACTACTTTTGGCTATCCGCTCTTTGAATATGTAAAGGGTTACGTCGGCTACAGGCTTGCCATAGATGATGTGAAAAATATCAATGAAGACTATGCATCCATTTATGTCAAGGAACAGGAAGGTGTTACGACTTCCAGTATGATGAGCTTGAGCCTTGCCCGCGACACGACGGATGATATTTTTTTCCCTTCCAGAGGTTCAAAAAACAGTGCTTCCGTTGAATATACAGGCGGTTTCCTCGGGGGAGACACCAGTTACACCAAATACGGCGTCAGTTCCGCATGGTATTTTCCTCTCCCCTTTGATACGGTATTCAGTGTAAGGGGTCGGGCCGGCTATCTGGAAGGTCATGAAGGAAAAGATGTTCCCATCTACGAGCGCTACTATCTCGGCGGCATCAATACCTTAAGAGGTCTGCGAGATGTAGGCCCCGTGGATCCGGCCACAGGCGACTTTATCGGCGGTTTAACGATGATGAATTTCAATGTGGAGTTCCTTTTTCCCCTGTTTAAAGAGGTCGGTATGCGAGGCGTCATTTTTTATGATACCGGCAATACTTGGGTAAAAGGTTATCATTTCAATGACTTTAGAAAAACGGCCGGTGCGGGAGTCCGTTGGTATTCACCGATTGGTCCTTTTCGCTTGGAATGGGGCCATGTCCTCGACCAAAGAACGGGAGAATCGGCAAATCGCTGGGAATTCACCATCGGCGCATTCATGTAATGCATTTTAGGTTTTAAACTGCAAATTATCTTCATGCTTCGTGGCAACCCACATAGCTATGGAGATCAATACAAAAACAAGGGGGGGTATCCATGACGAAACTCAGCAAATTTTTTACAGGTTTTTTTACGATCACTGTTTTTCTTTTATCCGCGGGTATTGCAGATGCCGTGGAAAAAACAGGTTTTATCAATATTCAGGAAATCATTCGCAACACCGAAGTCGGTAAAAAAGCCGTGTCGGACATCCGTAAAGACTTTGATAAGAAAAAGATCGTCATTCAAGAAAAAGAAGATGAATTGAAAAAATTAAAAGATGAGCTCGACAAACAAGGGCCCATCCTTACGGAAAAAGCCCGGCGGGAAAAAGAAGCCGCCTATCAGGAAAAATTTAACCGCTATCAGCAAATCGTCAGAGATGCGAATGAAGAAATTCAGAATAAACAAAACGACGTTTTGAAAGGCATTATTCCGGATATCATGAAAATCGTAAAAGAAATCGGCAAGAAGGAACATTTCACGCTGATCATTGACGTGAGCGTTGTACCTTTAGCCTACCATGATGAGACAAACGATTTGACCCAACGCATCGTTGATGAAGCGAATAGAACTTTAAAACCTAAAAAGTAACCATTTAATTAAAAAAATGGCAATGACCTTAAAAGAAATTGCAGCCTTCTTGAATGCCGAGCTTATCGGCGACGAAACGGTTACCATCACCGGTATCAAAGGGATTGAAGAAGCGGGTCCCGGGGATATCACATTTATATCCAATCCCAAGTACCGCAAACGTCTCGAAACAACGGGCGCCTCAGCGGTTCTGGCACCGCCGGGGACCGTTAATCCGCGGATTAACCTCCTGATCGTCCCCGATCCCTATAGCGCGATGGCAAGATTGCTTGCTCTCTTTTATCCGGAAGAAATGCATTCCGGTTATTTGAGCAAAAAGGCATCTATTGAAGAAGGCGCCGTCGTCTCGGAAGCGGCCCATATCCATCCCGGTGTCTATATCGGCCACGGCGCTAAAATTGAACGGGGCGTCGTGCTCTATCCCGGTGTCTCTATCGGTCCGGAGGCACGTATCGGCGAAGATTCCATTTTATATCCGAATGTGACGGTATACAAACGCTGTATTATCGGCAAACGGGTCATTCTCCATGCCGGTGTCGTCATCGGCGCTGACGGATTCGGGTTTACCATGCCGGGCGCAAAAAATCTTAAGTTCCCTCAGATCGGCATTGTTCAGATCGACGATGATGTGGAAGTGGGGGCCAACTCAACCATCGATCGCGGCACCCTCGATAAAACATGGATCCAGCGTGGTGTAAAAATTGACAATCTCGTTCAGGTCGGACATAATGTCGTCATCGGTGAGGACTCCGTGATTGTCGCCCAGGTCGGCATAGCGGGCAGCACAAAAATCGGCCGCAGTGTCATCATCGCCGGTCAAGCGGGCCTGGCCGGCCACATTACCATCGGTGACAACGTCGTGATTGCCGGTCAATCGGGCGTCCATACGGATATCGAGCCGAATCAAGTCGTCTCCGGAACACCCCATATACCCCATCGCATCTGGTTGAGGGCGTCCTCCTGCATTCCCAAACTTCCTGAAATGAGAAAAAATATCGGATCTTTAGTGAAGCGATTGGAAATCCTCGAACAGGTCGTTCAAAACATTAATAAAAAGGACACAAAATGAAGATACACAAAACAGCTATCGTATCACCCAAAGCCAACCTGGCGGAAGGTGTACAGATCGGTCCCTATTCCATCATTGAGGCCGACGTGAATATCGGGAAAAACACCGTCATCGGTCCTCATGCGGTCATCGACAGCCATACCGATATCGGAGAGGATTGCCACATCTTTCAATTCGCCGCCATCGGCGCGCCGCCCCAGGATTTGAAATACAACGGTGAAGAAACCCGCGTCGTGATAGGGAACCACAATACGATCAGGGAATTTGCTACGATTCACCGAGCGACCGTTGCCGATATCGGCGTCACTCAGATCGGAGACCACAATCTGATTATGTCTTACTGCCACGTCGCCCATAACTGCAAGCTTGGCGATCATGTCATTATGTCCAGCGGCGCCGCTTTGGCGGGCCATATTTTCGTGGAAGACTATGCGATCATCAGTGGAATGTCAGGAGTTCATCAATTTACGCGCATCGGCGCCCATGCCATTATCGGCGGCGCCTCCGCCGTCATCCAGGATGTTCCGCCCTTTACCATGGCCGCGGGTAACCATGCGAAATTGTACGGCTTGAATATCGTCGGGCTGAAACGTCGGAGTTTCAGCGAAGATACCATCACCGCTTTGAAAAAAGCCTATCGAATCATCTTCCGTTCTTCTCTCCTGCTGAAAACGGCTATTGAAAAAGTAAGAAATGAAGTGGATGATCTGCCCGAAGTGAGGCAGTTCATTGAATTTATACAAACCTCACAACGAGGTGTATGCCGTTAGGAAAAAACAAGGGGCAGGAATTTGGGACTATGTTGAAGATCGGTGTTGTTGGTATCGGACATCTCGGCAGCTATCATCTGCAAAAATATGGGATTTTACCGGACAATGCCATCACAGGCGTTGCCGACCGCGATGAAGAACGGGCGAAAAAAGCCGCTGTCTTGTATCGGTGCCCCGCATACGTCGATCACCGGGAAATGATCGGCACTGTTGACGCCGTCAGCATCGCCGTTCCTACGGCCGCCCATTACAGCGTTGCAAAAGATTTTCTCAATGCCGGCGTGGATGTTTTACTGGAAAAGCCTATTACCGAAAACTTGAGTGATGCGGACGACCTTGTTGCCATCGCCGAAAAGAACCATTGTATATTTCAAATCGGATTTGTCGAACGCTTCAATCCCGCCGTTATCGCTCTGGAAAAAGTCATGGGTCCGCCTCTTTTTATCGAAGCCCATCGGCTTCACCCCTTTTTTGAACGGGGAACGGACGTCGATGTTATTCTGGATCTGATGATTCATGACATCGATATTATATTGCATTTTACACAATCACCCCTCAAGTCCGTTGAGGCCGTGGGTGTGCCGGTCATGTCCGATAAAATCGATATTTCCAACGTCCGGTTGACTTTCGAAAGCGGCTGCGTGGCCAATCTGACGGCGAGTCGCATCAGCACCAAAACCATGCAAAAAATGCGTTTTTTCGGTGTAGACAGTTACAATTCCGTTGATTCTGAAAAAAGGGAGCTTGTTTCTTTAGGGCGAATAAAAACCCCTGAGGGTAAATTCGAGATTATCCAAAATCCCTTTGAGGTTAAAATGCATGATTCTCTGGAGGAAGAGATCCGCTCGTTTTTGTATGCCTGCCTCAACCGCCAAAAACCGGCAGTGACCGGTCGAGACGGCAGAGACGCGCTGGAGGTAGCCACAATGATTATGGAACAAATGAAAACCCTTTAAAATAAAACAAACAAGCTCAATGACTCGACCTGAAATGTCCTTCCTTGTTCCTAATTCCGAAAGTGACAACGGGAAAAATCAATTACAGAAGATCTGCGGTTAATTATGGATGCACATAAAATCAAAACAAAAGACAGCATCGAGCCCAATGAACGGGTTGGTCATGCCCCAAAGATATTGATCGTTGCCGGGGAGGCGTCGGGTGATTTACATGGCGCCAATCTGTTGAAAGCCTTGCATGCCATCGATCCGGCTATCCGTTTTTACGGCGTCGGCGGCAAAAAGATGACGGAAGCCGGCATGGAAAGGATAGCCGACAGTGCCGATATGGCCGTGGTCGGCTTTACGGAGGTCATAAGCAAACTACGGTACATCATGGATATCCGGGCACAATTAAAATCTTTTATAAAGAAAGAAAAACCTGATCTTCTTGTCACCATCGATTACCCCGATTTCAACATTCCTTTAGCTAAAGCGGCAAAAAAATTAGGCGTTAAAGTATTTTACTATATCAGTCCCCAAGTCTGGGCCTGGAGAAGAGGGCGGGTCAAAACCATCGCGCGGATTGTTGATGCTATGGGAGTGATTCTTCCCTTTGAAGAACAAATTTACCAGGCGGCCAACATGAATGTGCAGTTTGTCGGCCACCCCTTACTGGATGCGGTTCAGACAAATTATTCACAAAAAGAAGCCCAAGAAAAATTTAATTTGGAAAAAAACAGGATAACGATCGGTCTACTTCCCGGCAGTCGCAAGAGCGAGGTCGCCGTTCTGCTTCCGGAAATGCTCAAAGCATCGCAGATTCTCAAAGAACGGTTGCAAAATAGCCAATTTATCATGCCCCTCGCGGATTCTCTACCGGAAACATGGGTTGAAAAGATTCTCGGGTTGTATAATGGAGATGTGACGCTCATTAAAAATAATATTTACGACGTCATCAATGTATCGGATCTGGTTATTGTCGCATCAGGAACCGCCACACTGGAGACGGCCCTGCTGGAAAAACCGATGATTATTGTTTACAAAGTCTCGCGGTTGTCCTATTACATCGGCAGGACATTCATTAAAATAGCCAACATCGGCCTGGTGAATATCATCGCCGGAAAAACCGTCGTCCCCGAGTTGATTCAGGATCGGGCCAATGGCCGGCAGATAGCCGCTGAAGCCACGGACATCCTGACCCGGGCAGACCGCATGGCGGACATCAAATCCGCCTTAAAGGAAATCAAAAGCAAACTCGGAACGCCCGGGGCATCGACAAGAGCGGCGCGCCTCGCTTACGACGTAATGAAAGGCCGCGAAACTGAATGAACAGCCTAAAATTTCAAAATTTTATTTAAGGAACTTCTCATTGGATATATTTAAACGTCTTTTAAAACGCGCGAAGCCGCATCTTTTAAAATTTCTTATTGCCATGGTCTGCATGCTGATCGTGGGCGCCACAACATCGGCTCTTGCTTTTCTTGTCAAGCCGGCCATCGATGATATCTTTCTAACCCAAAACGCCCAAATGCTCATTTGGATTCCCCTGGCCATTATTCTCATCTATTTCATCAAGGGAGCCTGCAGCTACGCCCAAATTATTTTGATGAGCTTCATCGGCCAGCGGATCGTTGCCGATTTGCGGTCCGAGCTATACAAAAAGATTCAACAACAGTCCCTGGCATTCTTTACCAATCACTCGACGGGATTGCTGATGTCAAGAATAACCAATGACGTCCAGTACATTCAGGGAGCTGTTTCGGAGGCCGTTACCAGTCTGTTTAAGGACTCTTTCACGTTGATTTGTTTAATTTTCGTCATTTTTTATAGAGACTGGAAGCTGGCGATTGTTGCCATGTTTGTCTTTCCTTTGACGATCTACCCCATCGCCAAGTTCGGTGAAAAAATGAGAAAGGTGGCAACCCGCACCCAGGTCACCATGGGAAGTCTCTCCAACCTTCTGCAGGAGACCATCTCGGGGACCCGCATCGTGAAGGCCTTTGGCATGGAAGAGTACGAAAACAAACGGTTTTCCAAGGAAAATGAACAACTGCTCAAATTGATCCTAAAGTCCATTTCCATCAGCGCCCTTTCCAGTCCCTTCATGGAATTTTTAGGCGGTATCGGTATTGCCGCCATTATCTTTTACGGCGGCTACCAGGTCATCAACGGTCATTCCACACCGGGGAATTTCTTCTCTTTTCTCACGGCTCTGATTATGCTTTATGAACCGATCAAAAGGCTGACGAATGTCAACAATACGATCCAGCAGGGCATCGCAGGCGCCCAGCGGGTTTTCAGCGTCATCGACACGATTCCGGATATCCAAAACAGCGAAAAGGCCGTTGAACTGCCCATCATTTCCAAAGACATCGTCATTGATAACGTGACGTTTTGCTATGAAGAAGCACCGGTTTTAAAAAATATCAATCTGACCATCAAGGCCGGTGAAGTCATTGCCTTTGTCGGCATGAGCGGCGGCGGCAAAACGACCCTTGTCAACCTCATACCGCGATTTTACGACGTTACCGAGGGAAGGATCCTTATCGACGGGGAAGATATCCGAGATGTGACCATCGAATCCCTCCGCAAACAAATCGGCATCGTCACACAGCAGACCATTTTGTTCAATGACACGGTGCATAGTAACATTGCTTACGGCAATATCGAAAAGAGCGATGACGATATCATCCGGGCGGCTAAAGCAGCTAATGCCCATGATTTTATTGTTAAATTACCAAAAGGCTATGATACCATCATCGGCGAGTTGGGCACGAAACTCTCAGGCGGAGAAAAACAACGTCTGTCCATTGCCAGGGCCTTACTCAAGGACGCCCCGATCCTGATCCTTGACGAGGCGACCTCGTCTCTGGACACGGAAGCAGAGATAGAAGTTCAGGAGGCTCTGGATCATTTGATGGAAGGTCGAACGACCCTGATCATCGCCCATCGCCTGTCGACGATCAGAAATGCCGACCGGATCATTGTTCTCGTGGCGGGGGAAATCGTTGAAGAGGGAACCCACGATAAACTCCTGGAGAAGCAAGGCGAATATTATAAACTCTATCATATGCAATTCAAGAGCGACAACGGGTTAAGAAATGGCCGATTGGAAGAAGTCAATGATCAAGACGTGGACAGCTGATGATCCGGAAACGCTCGCGTCCTCTCTTTTGAAACGCATACTTTACCTGCTTTCCCTGCCGTACAGATTATTGGTTGAGGTGCGAAACAGCTTGTATGACAGAAGCGTTTTAAAACAAAAACACCTGCCATGCAAGGTTATCAGCGTTGGAAACATCACCGTTGGCGGCACAGGAAAGACGCCCATGACAATCCTGCTGGCGAAATTGCTGAAGGATGCAGGATTCCGACCCGCTATTCTCAGCCGCGGGTATAGAGGAAAGAATTCTTCCGGTGTCAATGTTGTATCTGACGGGCAACGTGTTTTGATGAATGCAGACGAAGGGGGCGACGAACCTCTTCTGATCGCTCACACCTGTCCTGATATACCAGTTATCACGGGTCCAAAAAGACATTTAACCGGAAGGTTTGCCGTCGAACATTTTGGAGTGGATATTTTGGTTCTGGATGACGGCTTTCAGCATCGCCGTCTTTTTCGGGATATCGATATCGTTCTGGTGGATGCGCAAAGACCGTTCGGCAACGGTTTTTTGCTGCCCCGGGGACCTTTGCGGGAAACGAAAACGGCGTTGAGACGGGCGGATATTATCGTGAAAACAGAGGTAGAAGCTTCGACAGCAGTCACACAGAATGGCCGTTGTTTACGTCCTGATAATCATATAAGGGACGTGTTTAGGGGACAGCGTGAACCCAGGGAATTCATTGAAAGAAAAAGCGGTCAGTCTCTTTTGCCTGTTGATTGGAGGGATAAAAAAGTATGTGCCTTTGCCGGCATTGCCGTCCCTGATTCGTTTAAAAAAACCTTGGAAAAAATCGGAGTGGATGTCACCGCCTGGTTGACTTTCCCCGATCATCATCGATACACTTATAACGATATTAAAGAAATTAAGCGTCTTGCCCGTCAGGCTGATGTTGATGCCGTCGTGACGACGGAAAAAGACGGCGTTAAGCTATCAGGTTACCCGGAGTTTCTTGCGGACATTTATTTATTGAAAATAGAAATGACCATCAGCCCTTCACAGGATATGCTGAAAGCGGCGATTCTTGACAAGCTTCGTACGCATAAAGAATGACATGGTAGAAAAAACCACAGCAACAAAAATCATTATGTTTTGTTTCGGGATGATCCCCGGAACTTTACGGAAGCATTTCTTCATCGGATTGATGAAAGCCTTTTATTTTATATCGCCGCGACAGAGATTGATTACCTTTCATAACCTGAAAAACGCCTTTCCGGAAAAGACGATGAAGGAAATCATCACTCTCGCGAAAAAAATTTACCGACATTTCGGCATCGTCGCTGCCGAACTCTTTGATATTCCTAAACTCAAAAGGGAAGATGTTGAAGATTTAATTGACATTGAAGGGCTTGAAAACCTTAAAAGCGCCCTGGAAAAGAACAAAGGGCTTCTCATCTTCGGCGCCCACTTCGGCAATTGGGAACTCATGGCTGTCGCCATATCATTGATTGTTCAACCCATGCTCATCATCTATCGTCCCCTGGACAATCCCATTCTGGAGGATTTAATCAAATGGGTCCGGGCAACGGCAGGCAGCAAAACCATTGCCAAGGAAAGGGCCATGCGGGCCATGCTGCGCACCCTGCAGAAAAACGAAGTCGTCGGCCTGTTAATCGATCAGAATGTCGCCTGGCAGGAAGGGGTTTTTGTGGATTTTTTCGGCAGACCGGCCTGCACCACGGACGGATTAGCCATTCTGGCGCTTCACACAGAGGCCCCCGTTATCTCAGCCTTTATGGCGAGACAGCCTTCGGGCAAGTACCGACTCCTCTTGGGCAAGGAGGTGGAAATCGTCAATACGGGGGATCGTGACCAGGACGTCAAGACCAATACCCAAACCTTCATGAGTGTAATTGAGAACATCATCAGACAGTACCCCGATCAATGGCTGTGGCTGCATCAGCGGTGGAAAACCAAAACCTCTCAAGCGCGCAGGCAAAGGTAATGGACATTCGCATCTCAAAGAATATATCCTATGACAACGTTCACAATATTCTGATTCGGGGCACCAACTGGATCGGCGATGTGGTCATGACCCTGCCGGCCTTGGCCGCCGCAAGAAAGACTTTCCCCAAAGCGAAAATCACCGTTCTCGTCAAACCCTGGGTTGCCGCTATCTTCGATCTCTGTCCGGATGTGGACGAGGTGTTCATGTTTCAAAGTCCCGGCGAACATGAGGGCGTTGCCGGAAAAATGAAACTGGCCCGAGAGCTTCGTCAAAAAAAATTTGATATGGCCATTCTTCTGCAAAACGCCATTGAAGCAGCCATTATCGCCCGATGGGCCCGAATCCCTATCCGTATCGGCTACAACAGCGATGCGCGGGGATGGCTCCTGACTCATTCGGTTCAACGGACAAAAGCGATTCGCCGGGTGCATCAAATCGACTACTACGTCGAAATGCTGAAAACCGCAGGCTTTCAATCGGCAGGCCGCGATGTTCATCTGCGACCGAACAATGACTATCATGACCTGGGTGATAAACTGCTCGATCACTTTGGATTGACGGACGCCAACGTCCTTTGCGGCATCGCACCGGGGGCGGCTTACGGACCGGCCAAACGTTGGTATCCCGAACGGTACGCGGCGGTTGCCGAGCGCTTGATTAGTCAGCACAATGCGCAAGTGCTGATGATGGGAAGCGAAGGCGATCGCGCAAGCCTCGATGCCGTTCAGGAGTTCGCAAAAAATAACCTCGTTAATCTGGCCGGCAAAACCAATCTGAAGGAGGCCATCGCGCTTATCGCCAAATGTCGCCTGTTCATCTCAAACGATTCGGGGCTGATGCATGTGGCGGGCGCCCTCGGCATTCCCACCGTGGCTATTTTCGGCTCGACAAATCCGACGACCACATCGCCGGTGGGTGAAAAAAGTGTAATCCTTTACAAGGATGTCCCTTGCAGCCCCTGCCTGAAACAGGAATGTCCAACGGATTTCCGCTGTATGGATCAAATTAGTGTTGAAGAAGTCTGCGAAGCGGCACGAAAGCTTTTAGACGGGTAAGGAGTCTAAAGAAAATGAAAAAAAACAGAGCGGTCTTTCTCGACCGTGATGGAACAATGAATGAAGAAGTAGGCTATCTGGATTCTCTGGACAACCTGAGGCTCTTTGCCGAAACAAGCGAGGCCATCAAACGGATCAACAAAAGCGGCCTGAAGGCTGTCGTGGTTACTAATCAATCGGGCGTGGCACGGGGTTATTTTACGGAATCGTTTGTTGAGGAAACCCACAGACGAATTCAGGACTTGCTGAAACAGGCAGACGCCCATATTGATGCGTTCTATTATTGCCCGCATCATGATAAGGAAGGACAGGAACCGTATTTGAAGGTCTGCGACTGCCGGAAACCGAAGCCCGGCATGCTCCTTAAGGCCGCTGAAGATCTCGACCTCGATCTTGCGGGGTCTTACATGGTAGGCGATACGCTTAAAGACATGGAAACGGCAAAAAACACAGGCATGAAGGGCGTTCTCGTTCGAACAGGCCATTTCAGTGCTGATCAAAATAGTAGCGACGATTGGGGAACCGGCCAGCCGGACTATGTCGCCGCAGATATCCTGGCGGCCGTCAACTGGATTATGAAGGATTGCGGGCTGTGAACATCCTTATTGTCAAATTGAGCGCCATCGGTGATGTCATCCACACGTTGCCGTCTCTGACTGCTCTGAGAAAACTATATCCGGAAGCCCATATCACCTGGATCATCGAAGAAGCTTCGGCGGACTTGATCCAGAATCACCCCCATCTGGATCACATCATTGTTTCCGGCAGGAAGCGTTGGATCAAAGAAATCAAAACCGGCCGTCCGGCAAGACCGCTCAAAGAAATCCGCGCCTTCATCCAAGACATCCGACAGCAAAAATATGATCTGGTAATTGATTTCCACGGCCTGTTGAAAAGTGCCGTGATTGTCTGGCTGAGCGGGGGAAAAAGAAAATTGGGGTACGCCAGCATGCAGGAACTCAGCGGTCTGTTTCTCAATGAAAAAATCCCGGAAGATATGTCAAAACACGCCGTTGACCGCTATCTGGATTTCCCCCGTCATTTGGGGGCGGTTATTAAAGGCATTGAATTTTTGATCCCCATAACAGACACAAACAAGAGCAAGGTAGACGCTCTGCTTATGGAAAACGGGATTGGCGAAGCGGAGGCTTTTGCTGCGGTCAATCCGACCGCCCTGTGGGAAACAAAACTTTGGGACGATGATCAGTTTGCCCGCTTGTGCGACCGATTGATTGCGGAGACAGGAATGAAAGTGTTATTCACCGATGCGGGCCCCGAAAAAATTGAAGCGATTCAAACCCGAATGAAACAACCCGCTGTTAACCTCGGCGGCCGGACGTCGCTTCGGGATCTGGCCTATCTATATAGGCGGGCGGCTTTCTTGATCACCACCGATTCCGGCCCCATGCACCTGGCAGCGGCGATGGGAACGCCGGTCTGTGCCCTCTTCGGTCCAACAGACCCAAAACGGACAGGCCCTTACGGTGACGGGCATGTGGTTATTCAAAAAAACATGTCCTGCTCGCCCTGCTTTAAGAGAGTCTGCCCGGATCGAACGTGTATGCGGGAAATAACCGCGGCAGAGGTTTACAAAAGAATCGAAGAAAAATTTTTAAAGCCGGCATTGTGAAGCGTTAGAGAAAGGAAGAACAAATAATGCCTATCCGTAAAGAATTACTTGACATTTTGGCCTGCCCGCAATGCAAGGGGCCTGTTTATCTCAATAAAACCCAAGACGGGTTAATTTGCGACACCTGTGGGCTCTGGTATGAAATCAAGGACGATATCCCGATCATGCTTGTCGATGAAGCGAAAAAGTTAGAAATCACCTGACGTTATTAAGGCCGCAGCTCCTGCTCTCCGGATTGAATATGGATCAGCAACAACCGGGAGTAGACGATCCATTTACTGCGGATGTCCGCATTTAATCCCAGCGTTACAAGAGCGGCAAGGGACGTTAAAAGCCAATTGATGCCCAAACGAAAGATGATGACAAGGCAGACAACACGATAATAGAATGGTCTTTCCCATTTCTTGAAGAACCGGTATCGAGACTTGTAAAATTCAACACGAGAACGGATATTGTGACCGATACTCTGGCCCTGCAGATGATAAATGAAGGCATCGGGGAGATGAAAGATTTTCCAACCCGCTCCTCGCATTTGATAGGCCAAATCGGTCTCTTCAAAAAAGAAGAAATATTGCTCGTCGAACATGCCGACGTCATCGATAGCTTTTTTACGGACGATCATGCAGGCCCCGATAGCGGAATCAATTTCAATAGGTGCTTGATACTCATACCTTTTACTGGGAAATTTGTCGGGCAGCAAATATTCCAATAAAGAAGTATTGGCCAGGAGGGTCAATAAAGTCGGAAAATGGGCTATGGAATTCTGTTTACTGCCGTCGGCATTCAAAAGCTGGCCGCAGGCGATGGCCGTCTCCGGATGGCTCTCCATAAATGTAAATAATTTCATTACCGCATGGTCCGTCAGCACGGTATCGGTGTTCAATAACAGAGCATAGCGACCAGTCATGATGTGGAAGCCCTGATTGTTGGCAGCGCCGAATCCTCTATTTTCTTTGTTTGCGATACATTTAACGGCAGGCCATTCATCCTTGAGCATCATCGCGCTCCCATCGACCGAAGCATTATCCACGACAATAATCTCGTATCGAATGCCGCCAACGGTCTTTACGATCGATTGCAGGCAATCTTGCAAAAGGTCTTTCGTGTTCCAATTAACTATAATGAATGAAATATCCATCATTCAAGAAGCCTTTTTCATCAAAACCGGACCTTGACACTTATGGCGAAAGATCATTCAAATTGATGGCGGGAGATTTCCATTGCGATTGGCGCACATACAGTTTTGCATATTTGTAAAACGTCGCTTCAAAATGGCTCAACGCCAATACAAATCCAGGCCATCCATCCAAAAAACCAAGTTTAATTACGTATTGGTGAATAAATGCCCACATACCATGACTTAATGCCGCTGCCATGCCTTTTTGCTTTCCCTGATTGTCAAGTTTTTCAGCACCCAGGGTGGAATAACGATTACATTTATCTATAATCTGCTCCAAATCCTTAAACGGAAACTGCCAAATCGCATTATGCAGATAACCTATCCGGTTGGTATTCAATTCATATCCCTCATGAACCGGATCCGGTTTAAATATCATGGCACCTTTTCTAAATAATTGCGGCTGGCGATAATCCGGATAGTACCCGGAATATTTTATCCATCGCCCCATGAAAAAATTTTTACGCGGAACATAATAGGCATCAAGCGCTTCGGGCATGCGGATAATCATTTTTATCTCATCTTTTGCTTCAGGCGTACAGCGTTCGTCGGCATCCAGACTAAATATCCAATCCCCTCGACACGCCGCTATGGCGCTGTTACGAAGATCACCAAAACCGGAAAATGGTATCTGCACAACCCGAGCACCTAAAGATTGAGCAATCTCGGTGGTACCGTCTGTACTGAATGAATCCGCCACAACCACTTCATCCGCCCATTGCACGCTGCCAATGGCGTCACCGATCTTCTGCTTTTCATTAAAAGCGATGATGTAACAAGAAAGGGTTTCTTTCATGATATGAATACTCTCAGATAGAAAATATTTATTGGGTTAATTCTCAAAACCATTATTTTAATGAAATAATTGCGCCCCTATGTTAGATAAAAATCAAATATGATTGAGAAATTCCCTTATGCCCAACAACATTGCCGTGGTTATTCCAAAATATGGTTTAATTGGTGGTGCTGAACAATATGCCGCAGAATTAACCGGTACACTTTGTAGCAGACATCATAATACATTTCAAGTGTTTGCTAACCGTTGGCAATCCGATTCCAACATGGTCAAATTTCACAAAATTCCTATTATTTCCTTCCCCAAATTTCTGACAACGATAAGCTTTGCCTGGTTTGTGCAACGCCAACTCCTGAAAAAAAATTTCTCATTGGTACACAGCCATGAAAGAATTTACGCTGCCGATATTTTTACATTACATGGCATTCCCCATAAATACTGGGTGCGTCATGTCCGCAATAAAACAATGAGCCTTTATGATATGGCAACGGATTGGATGGAAAGAAAATTGGTTTATGAAGGAGGCTGTAGAAAATTTATCGCCGTATCCAACTTAACAAGAGATATCTTTCTTCAAGAATACCCCATTAACGCTGATCGCGTAGTCGTTATTCATCCGGGCGTGAACTTGGATACTTATGAGCAAAAAAAAAGCTTTGATGTACGAAATACCATCCGGCAAAGATTAGGCATCGCTCCCGCCGACCCGGCTATCATTTTTGCATCTATGAATTTTGAGATCAAAGGGCTTGATAATATTATATTTTCTCTCGCACACTTAAAAAAACAAAAAGTCCATTTCAAATTGATCGTCGCAGGAAAAGGCAACATTCATAAATACTTAAAAATAGCACAACACGCGCAGATAGCTGATGACATCATTTTTACAGGACCGGTCAGCAAAGATAAACTGATCGAGCTGTATTTGGCCGGCGATCTGTACATGATGCTTTCCAAATTCGATACATTCGGCATGGTCGTCCTTGAAGCCATGGCGGCCCGCCTGCCGGTCATCATCAGCAGTCATGTGGGCGCTAAAGATCTTGTTCAGGAAGGAGACAATGGATTCGTAGTCGGCGATACATCGGACTATCGCAACATCGTGTCTAAACTCAAAATTCTGTTTGATGAAAACATTCGCAAAAGAATGTCCGCGGCAGCCTATCAAACGGCGTCTCAACATACCTGGGATATGATTGCACAAAAATATCAGGAACTCTATGTGGATATTCTTGCTGAAAAAAGTAAACAGACCCGGTAAAGCCAAATTGAACTGATTATGCATATTATCGACAAATCAACCTATAAACTCCCCAAGGGAATCCAAAAAATTCTCTTGATCCAACTGGGGGATATTGGCGATGTCGTCTGGACGACGCCAAGTATATGGGCTGTAAAAAATTCCATTCCGGACTCAAAAGTTTCTATCTTGGTGAAGGATGGTTTCGGCGGCATCCTGGAGGCAGATCCTTCGATCAATCGGATATTCGAAGTAAAAAAGTATCAAGGCGACATCTTCGATAAAGCGCTCGTGCAATGGTCTTTTTTAAAACACCTCAGAAATTTTCGTTTTGATCTCGTTGTCGACCTTCGCCTGGGAGATAGAGGCGCTTTCATGTCCTTTGCGACGGGGGCACCGCTTCGCGTAACAATGTATCATTCCGAAGACGTCCCCTTCTGGAGAAATCTTTTTTTCACTCATGCGGCGAAGGTTTCCGCGCCGATTCATAAGCGGGGCGCTGCCGACCAATCCCTATGTATTTTAAGAGAACTCGGCATAGATACCGCAAATATTGTTCCAAAATTATGGGTTACTGATTCTACCAGATGTCGGGTACAGGACATCCTTACCCAAAAACAAGTGAACCAACCACAAGACTGGATTACCATTAACCCCTATTCCCGGTGGCAATATAAAGAATGGAGTGATGGTAAATGGATCGAAATAATCAATTGGTTATGGGAAGAGTTTACGATCCCAACGATCATTATCGGATCACTGGAGGAAAGAGCAAAAGCGGAGGCAATAATTCAAAAATGCAAAGCCCGGGCATTTAATTTAGCCGGTGAAACAACCTTGGAAGAACTGGCGGGCCTGCTGAGCCTAAGCCGACTTCATATCGGTGTCGACAGCGCCGGACCCCATATCGCTGCCGCTACCGGAACGCCAACCATTACCATATACGGCCCGTCAGACTGGAAAGACTGGGCGCCTTTAGGAAAAAACCACCGAGTTATCTCGCCGGATCTGGATTGTGCTCCCTGTCACCAAAAGGGGTGCGACAATACCGGACGGAGTCGATGCCTTGAAGAGATGACCGTCGATCAAGTAATGTGTGTTATTCGGGAGGCCATCGAAGAGCAAAGCTAAAACGCTTCATGGCAACTTACCATCTTTTACTTATATCCAAAAAAAGCAAGAATGCTGGCAATAATTACCTCAACATCCTGATCCCTCAGTTCAAAATACAAAGGAAGCCTCAACAAACAATTCGAATACCTGTCAGAATTGGGCAACTCTCTCCCATCATGCCGCTTTTCATAATAAGGGCTTTTATGAAGAGAAAGATAATGGAAGACGGTCATAATACCTTGATGTTTCAAGTGATTTATAAGTCGGCTTCTCTCGTCTAAATCCTTACAGACAAGATAGAACATATGACCATTGTTCGTTGCGTATTCCGGAACAGACGGTAACGTCAGCAGCCCCTTTGTCTCCAAAATTTTCAACCCATTCATGTAAAGGTTCCAGATATTTTTTCGTCTGGTCTGAATATCAACAATGTGTTCAAGCTGAGCATATAAAAAAGCGGCAATGGTATCTGACGGGAGAAACGACGAACCGATATCCACCCATCCATATTTATCGACTTCACCACGAAAAAATGCTGCCCGGTTTGTTCCTTTTTCCCATATTATTTCAGAACGTTTCGAAAATGTATCATCATTGACGACCAGCATACCTCCTTCCCCGGCTATAATATTCTTTGTTTCATGAAACGAAAAAGTCGCCAAATGGCCAAGAGACCCGAGGGGCTTTTCTAAATAATACGAATCAATCGCTTGTGCGGCATCTTCGACAACCAAGATGTTATATGCTTTCGCTAAATCAAGAATTCCGTTCATGTTGCACGCAATGCCGGCATAATGGACCGGCACGATTACCTTTGTCTTTGAGGTAATCAAAGGTTCAATAGCGGCTACATTGATATTGGGGGTCAGATCTTCACTGTCTGCAAATACGATTTTTGCTCCCCTTAACACAAAGGCATTGACGGTGGATACAAATGTAAAACTTGGGGCAATAACCTCATCCCCTGGTTCTATACTGCAAAGGATAGCTGCCATTTCCAAAGCATCCGTGCAGGAAGATGTCAGAAGCGTTTTATTAAAACCATAATGTCTTTCGAAGAAAGACTGACATTTTTTTGTAAAAAGACCGTTGCCTGAGATCTTTCCGGTCGCAACAGCCTGTTTGATATAGTCCGTTTCCTTACCCGTTAAGTAAGGCTTATTGAAGGGTATATCCATCATTAAATCCAAATGTGATAAAAATATTCAACTTTTTCAATATGATATCCACATTTTTTATACAAGTTGCATGAGGGAATGTTATCTTCCTGAGTGATAACTTGTGCATAGCTTAAGCTTCTTTTATAAGCCCAAGCCTGTGCCGCTCTCACGAGTGCGACACCTATGGCTTTCCCTCGCATATCCTCGCTTGTTGCAAGCAAACCGATACATCCCCGTCTATTTTTCTCCAATACCGTGACCACCCCCGCAATTTTTCCCGAATAACGGGCAACCATTACAACATCGGCCATCTGTCCGTTAACAGATTTTCGCATCCATAATCGATACATATCAACAAACTTTTTCTCAGGTATTCGAAGATCACGTTTATACCTTGAATAGATACCTGCCTGAACAGCAAGGTTTTCTAAATCCGAACAAGGAACTGTATCCGTATATTCTTCGATAATCCAATCATCATTTTCGGACTGCTTAAATGTCCTACTAATCTCCGTGACAAAAGTTACTTTTTTGTCGGCTAAAAATCCATGAAAATAGCGTGCACTTTTTTGTGATTCTTCATCATTCGGATTTGTAGCCCAATAAACCAACTTGACCTGTTCCTCTTTCATTCGAGAAATAACAAAATCAAGTTCCTGAACAGAAAGGACATCCGGAAGAATTTTTGCGACGGGTATTCCGAAAAAATCCGAATCCCATTTCAGTAATTGAAATCGATCCATATCTTGTGGTGTCTTTCTTATCATCAAAGATGAAGCCATATACATTTATGACGGTACAATCTTCCAATCCGGAGGGAAATAATCATCAGGATGATTATATTTAACTTCATTACTGATTTTTTCAGTTCTCACAACTATCTTGTCCGCATTACGGTTCAGATAGGAGGCCCACCAACTGAAAGTGCTTCCTCCGGCAGTGATATTATGCTTGCATTTGCTCATGATCCATAAGTCCTCAAAGCCTCGCTGGGGAGGATTTATATTAACATAGGTTACACCGGATGGAATTTTAAAATTGCTCATAACCCATGGCATGGCATCCGAAAAAATGAAAAAATGCGGTTTCTTTACCCTTTGAAAAATGTATTCGAACGCATTGTAGTAATAGTTATCCGTAATGATCCCTTCAACACATTGCTGGACGTTGGGATCTGAAACGTAGTCCCCCCGCCGGATATGAATACTGACGGAATTGGTATTCTCGATTTGTTTGATCATCTCCTGTGCCGGTGGACTGATGGTATATCTGGGGGTATATTCATTAACCAGAATATCCCGTATCTCATTAAAATACTTATAAGAATTAAAATAGCCTATCAGATACCGATTAGGCCCTAACTCCTGGAAAGCTGGTTTGAAAGCCGATCCATCTGGCTCTTTATACAATAAATCATTTCGTCGATCGCTTGGCTGGGGGTACAATATCATGCCAACCAATTCGAAAAGGGCTCTTAACCTGTTTCTTGTTTTATTATACTTACGCACCTCTTCCTTAGAAGCTTGCGATGCTGTTATACAAAAACAATCCAGTTGAAAGTTATGGTCCTTGTTTGAAGTAAGCTTCTGAAAGTTTGTGGCATCTATTTTAAGAACAGTGCTGTAATTAATCGAAAGCTGCTTTGCTGCAGCATATTGAAACATCTGGTTTCCCAAACCGCCCATAAGATTGACAATAATCATATCGTTAACAATAATTGCGTTGTCGAGATTTCATATCTGCGAAAAGAGGACGCCAAGCCGCATCTGACACTCACCAGATGCATATCTTGTTAATATCCTTTCCTCTTTCACCAAGCCAAAATGATTTTAAATAGGTTCTGTCGATCCTCATGTCCATAAAGGGATTTAAAGTAGTACCAACATCAATGTAAGTATTCCTGTCGCAATAATCATAGAGTTGATGAATGGCTATTTTGCTGAATGAAGAAGCCGAAAAAAGGAATAAATGTCCCTCAACGTTGTTTTCACTAATCCAGCTTCTTATGACTTCAATCAGACCATAGTCCTGAACCATGGCATTGTATCCGACCCTAAAGTCCTTCACTAGAAAAGGAAGAACCGATAAATCTGCCTTCTCATTACATACAAACACAGTAGGGTATTCGTAAAACACAGGATACATTTCATGGATGAATTTAGGGTAGTTTCCATTCACTAAAAGATTTGCCCAGGTAAAATTTTCGTCATATTCACCGTGAAAATCGAGCTGCCACTGGAAGTTCTCATCACCGACACAGCATCTACAACTCAAACCATTGAAATAATTTCTTTTCGTAAACTTAAACGCATCAACCAATCTATCTCTATAAAAAGAGTGTTCTTCCGGATGAAACCTCTTAAAGTCTTCCGTTTTGTATATGCCTTCCGTGATGTTTTCCCCCACTTTGACCTGATCGGCATCTAAAATCAATTCCTTATTCTGCAAAATATATAACTCGCCGTCTGAAAATCGATTGAATGCAAATGGTTTATGCCCTCGAAGCAGTGCCAGCAACTTATAAAAATCACCCTCGAAACTCTTCATAAAATGCCTTCTGAAATATTGTATAAATATTTTATAGATTTAACTCTTTTTCCCAGATATTAACAATCTGATGATTGGTTAATGATTCTTCCGGCATAGCAGAAATATCCGGGCCATGATAACGGGTGCTTGTCATCAGGCACTCCTTCTTGACGAAACTCCACGGTTTACAGACCGTGCAATAAACATCGGAGATAGAATCATAGACCGTCTGTTTGTCATCAATAAATCCTGCATACTTGATCTTGCCGGGATATTTTTTTACGAGGGGCACAATCTTTTTATAATAATATACGGGGTCCTTTAAATAACCATACAAAATGACGGTTTCCATTCCATCCCATAACGCTTTTTCAATGGATAGATCCGTTTGATTTTCCTGTCTGATACTCCCAATAATCCCTGCCACTTTCCCCGGTTTGTGTTCTGACGCCCTTAAAGGATTGCAAAAATTCGGACAAACAAAATGATCATGTTTGAGTTTATGATAGTTGACCTGCCAACTATGAACATAGTGTATTTTGTCAAACATGGTATAATTCAAACGCCGGATGGGAAAGAGGTCATTTTCCTGACAACTTAAAACAATTTTAATATCATCATGTTTCCGCAACCAATGCATGTGTTTGCTAAATATACACTTAAATATATTTGAGATATGCTTTTTCCGAAGTTCTTCAATCTTGTTCTGTAAATGGTATAATTCAGTAACAGAAAAAAGGGCTATGTTGTGTACAATTATAATATCGCCGCTTTCCGGATGAAATTCATTTATTTTTGCTGACTTGCATTTATCCATGTGCCAATTATCCGGTCCGTATAAGATACAATGATGTTCCTTGCCATTCAGTTGATTACACAAATTGACCAATGCGATGGTAGGCCCGATGGGAATGCTGAAACCAGATACGATTTTGATCATGATTAAATGTTTGGGGTTTGTATGCTTATCGTTGATGATTCGTAAGCAGTTTATATTTATCGAATACCGACATAAAATCTTTTAAAGATAGCACATTACGTTTTTCCGTGAGGTATTATATCCATCTTTGTAATGACCGGCTAAATCACTTAATATTATCATATTATCATTCTCCGTTTAACAAACTATTTCACAAACCAGAAACAACCGCATCCATAAGTCTCCTCGTCAGCTTTTTCTTTTGTCGAGTTCCGCAACAAACCACCCTTGGCATTATCCCCTGTAATCAAACTAAACTCTTTCATTTCCATATCGGAAAAGTATTTTGTAATCTGTTCAAAGGAATAGATGCGATGAGCATTGAACATTATTTTCGGTTTCCCTATAGGAACGACGAAGAGTAATGATCCCCCTTTTGATAAAACTCGTTTGAGCTCAGAAATAGCCTTAAGATCTCCATCAGGGTCTGTATCATCACCATAACGACCCAGTCCGATATGTTCTACTACATGCATGCATGACAAAGACATAATGCTATGGTCCTCAAAAGGAAGCTTTAACAGATCAGCCGTTTCTGATGTCATATTATCAAGATTTAGCTTCGCCGGTCGATAATCGTAGAACTTAACCGGTACAAAGGCAGAAAGAATGGTGCAAAAAGACAATGAAGATGAAATATCGACATGCACGGCAGGCCTCGTCTGGGCAACAATGCGAGCGGCCCATGCAGGGTGATAGGTATAGTGGGGTTCAATATCATATTGCTTAATATTTTCATTTAGGCAGGGATATCGATCCTGCCAGCGTAAAGAAAAACGATGGGGCGATTTTTGTAACAATTTTTTAAATGCAAAAAAATCCTTTATAAATCTTAAATATTGAATATTCAAATCATAACTCCTCTGTCTACATATCTTTATCTTTCCTGTGCTATAAGATAAACAATCTTGTATATTTATTACGTATGCCCCATGCTAAAAATACGACAGTCCTCATTATTGATGTTTGCACCTAAATAAAAAGAATATTGAGACCTGATAAAGTAAGAAGATTTTCTCAAACAAATATTCAAAGGATAAATCGGCTTTGGGTTAGCTTAGTAACATATTCAACAAGTTATTACAAGATTGTTATACTACAATTAATAGCGGAGTTATCCATAGCCTTCCGTCCGCCATGCTCAAAAAAGGCTGCGGACAGAAGGCTATGGATAACTCCGATTTCTTGGTAGTGTAAAATATTTTGTGTAAATTTTAAAAGGTAGAAAAAATGGCGCTATTCCTTTAGAAGGGTTTTTTGCCAAAAACCTAATT
>JAFGLN010000067.1 GCA_016928025.1 Deltaproteobacteria bacterium | reverse complement strand
GGATAAAGTCAGGGGTAGCGGGACGCCCTTAAAATTTTAAGTTTTTAATTGAGGGGAGGGTTGAAGATTAAACCGGGGACGGGCTCACATTTCTGCCATAAGCACAATGATGGTCAATTAAAAATGAAGTTTGCATGCTTTGGCAAATTTATTTTGCCGATTATTCTATTTATCTTAAATAGTTGCCTCCCGGTGTACTATGACTATTGGCGACCTGTCGCAGACAGGCGGTAAACTATTTAATGATTATGAAGCTTCCATTGCTCCGAGTAATGCAATCAAATTCGTGTTCAGCAGCACAAAAATTCAAGTTAGGGGTAATGGAAAAGGAGTTGGAATGTACATAATTCTTTCAAAGGGGGATAAATCATCTTTCATATCTAAGGTAAATCGGGGACGGGTTCACATTTCTAAAAAAGCACCCTTCAAATAAAAAGATAAATGTCATCTTTATTAAATTCATTGAGGGAGGACGAATGAATCCAAGATATGAAGTTTATAGAGAGCTTTGGCGACTCTGCACGCGTCCGGTCTTTTTGATTACCGATCTGCTTGGCCTATTGGGAATTATTACAGCTCAATATGTACCCAATCCTTTTGTCGGTGGTGTGACGGCATTAGGATCGGCGCTGCTCACAATTGGCGTGTCTCTTCCTGTCGCTCTTTTCTATCAGCTGCGGGCAAATGCAGAATCCCTTACAATTCTCGACACATGTAATCGCGCAGGCATTAGAGCAATCTTTAAAAGTCGCTCTGATGACAGTGTGCGACTTCGCACGGCAATTGATTCCGCAGCAGCCAAAACGACTGAAATCAAACTCCTGGGCGTTGCCTTTCGATCGCTCTTCAATCCAAGCTCAGAATACACGCCACATATGCGCAGTAGGCTTGACGATCCAAGGGTACGCCTTCGCGTATTGCTGCTCGATCCAGAATCTGATGCTGCAATACGCCGGGCAAGCATAGAACAGGGAAACACAACTCTTGAAGATGTTCGTTTTACCATCAACAACGGTATTCCATCTACAATCAACGAACGACTTAAACAACTCAAAAAACAGCGCAAAGAGCAAAATGGACAAAATACAAAACATCCTGACCATGAACACAATGTCGAGGTACGCATCTATGACATCAATCCCATGGCCTTTATGATGATTTTTGAAGAATCGTTGTTTACAGAACAATATCATATTGGTAGACCAGATAATCTAAGATTCGGCAGTTGCATTGGTAAGCATGTCCCCGTCATTCAATATTCATCGGGGGCTGAAGCTTCTGCGTTCCTTGTTAAACATTTTGATAAGATGTGGGAAATGGGCCGAGATATAACCGACGATGTCATTAAATTGGCAACAAGTCCGGATATATCAATTGATGTGAAAACGGGGGGATAAATCGAAACAAATAATTGAGGACGGGTTCACATTTCTGCCCTTATTCATAAAGAGAGGAACATATGACGACCGAACTGGATCGATACAGACATTATGGTGAGCGGATAGAAAAACTGATCCGCCCGGCGACATTTCCCCTGGCTGTAAAGCTGATGAAATCGGACGCTGAAATAGAGCCTGAGTATAAAAGACCTTCCCGGGACATGGGGTTTCAAAATTTTGTGTGCCAGAATTTTAAAATGGCACGCACCTATGGTTGGACCATCTCCATTACCGAAGCGGATATTAACTGCAGACCCGCACGTTCGATTTATGGATGGGATAAGGCGACGGCAGAAGAATCGGGATGGGCCGAGGCATTCAGCGTTGGCTTATACGCGAAGGACAGCGCTACCAACCGCAAATTTGAACAGCATCTTCATTATCTGAATGGTGAATTCGCCGGGCTGATCATTTCTCCTTTGACAAGGACGAAAGTCATCCCGGACAGTGTGATGATTTACTGCTCACCGGCTCAAGCCATGCGTTTTGTCCAGGGGTATCTTTTTATGGAAGGGGGCGTACTGGAATTCAGCGGTGCGGGGCGAATCGGCTCCTGTCATGAGGGTGTGGTCAAAACAATTAAAACCCGGAAGCCGCAGTATGTGACATTGGGTAACGGCGACCGAATCTGGGGCGGGGCCCATGATAACGAAGTCATGTTTTCCTGTCCGGGCGAGAAGCTGTATATCCTGATGGAAGGGCTTGAGAAGACCCATGCCGCAGGTTTGCGTTATCCGATACCGCAGTACATGAATTATTCACCAGGCTTTCAGACATCCTTTGAAAAAGCCGCCAGGGAGCGCGCCGGCGGGACGATCAAGAAAGAGTGACCAAAAGCATTAACCATTCAGGCAGGAGGAGAATATGGATGACGTAATCTTCAGCCGGGAGGATCGGATCGAATTGATCACCCTGAACAGACCCGACATGCTCAACGCGATCAACGGAAGCATTTTGACGTTGCTGTCACGGAAACTGAATGACCTGGCCCTGGATGACGATGTACGGGCTGTCGTCATGACCGGGTCGGGAAAAGGGTTCAGCACAGGGGCGGACCTTACGGGCAGCGATATGCGGAGCGATGTCAATACCCCTGTGGGGATGCGACTTTCCACGCAACTCTATTCCAGCGTCATTCAGGCGATGGCCGAGCTGGAAAAACCGATTATCGGGGCCATCAACGGGGTTGCTGCCGGAGCGGGCTGTAATTTGGCCCTGGCATGCGACATCCTGATCGCGGCGGAGAGCGCGCGCTTCATCGAGGTGTTTGTTCGCCGCGGATTGGTGGCGGATGCGGGCGGTACGTTCTTTCTGCCGAGACGCGTGGGACTGGCCAAGGCCAAGGAGCTCATGTTCACCGGGGAGGCGGTCGATGCCGCGCAGGCGCTGGAGTTGGGTCTGATCAACAAAGTGGTCCCCGATGACAGGCTGATGGACGAAGCAATGGATCTGGCAAGAAGACTGGCCAGGGGCCCAACCCGGGCCATCGGTATGATGAAATCCATGCTGAACCGCTCCTATGAGTCGGATCTGAGAACCGCCCTGGAACGCGAGGCCACCCTGCAGGGGATCGCGGTAAGCACGGCCGATGTCCTGGAGGGTGTAACGTCCTTTCTGGAAAAAAGGCAGCCCGAGTTCAAAGGCAAGTAAGAAAGGAGTTATCGGGGGAGATATAGCTTTATCCATTATTTTTTATTGACTTCAAGAGTCATCTAACCACCATTATTATTCTCACAAGTCTTAACGAGGAGGATCGGATGAAAGCATTGGTCACAGGAGCTACAGGTTTTGTCGGCGCGGCCATCATAAGAGAACTGATCAAGGACGGCAAAGAGGTCAAGGTGATGGTCCGAAAAAGCAGCAACACCAGCAACATAGACGGACTGGACGTTGAGAAAGCTTACGGCGATATCCGCGATAAGGAATCGGTTAAGGCGGCTCTGAAAGGATGCGACACATTTTATCAGGCTGCCGCACTTTATGAGTTTTGGGGTCCTACAAAGAAAAATTTCTATGATGTAAATGTAGAAGGGACCAAATCTTCCCTGGAGGCGGCTCTGGAGCACGGCGTGGGAAAGGTGGTCTATACCAGCAGCATTGCGGGGCTGGGTGCTCACGGTCGAGACTTTCCGGCAACGGAGGAGGTCCCGTACAATCTCGGGGCGGGGGTGCCGCATTACGTGACAACGAAATACCTGGGGCAGGTTGAGGCCTTGAAGATGGCCCGGAAAGGTTTGCCTGTGGTCATTGTCAATCCGGCGACGGTGATAGGCATACGGGATATAAAACCTACGCCGTCGGGTCGAATCATACTCGATGTTCTGAACAAGCGGACACCGGGGTATATGGATGGAGGTACAAATTACGTCGATGTTGAAGACGTGGCCAGAGGGCATATCCTGGCTGCAGCCAGGGGGAAAGTCGGAGAATTGTATATCCTGGGAAATGCCAACATGTCGCTGCTGGATTTTTATAGGTTAGTCGGCGAGGTAGCCGGAATGCCGCCTCCAAAACTGAAGTTCCCCTACCCGGCCGTGCTCGCCACTTCTTATCTATACTTGCTGACTGCCGGCATTATGAAGAAGCCCCCGCCGGTGACCCCCGGCATGGCGCGAATAACCAGTCGTTACATGTACTTTGATTCCTCAAAAGCCGTTAATGAGCTCGGGCTTCAACTGACGCCCATCAGGACAACCGTGGAGAAAGCCGTGAACTGGTTCAGGGAGAACGGCTATGTAAAATAGGAGGGCGGGTTCATATTCCTGATGTCAAGGCTGTTTGGGCAGGCAGAATCGTCTCAACGATTATCAATTTTGTTGCAGCTTTTCATCAAACCTTAAGTGCAATCATTTAATGCCGATAACGTTTTAAAGAAAACACATTGAAATTGACTCGGCTTTAAACCTGAATAATCGACTTAAAAGTAAAATCCATGAATTTATCTTTTCAAAAAAACCGGATTCTATGGACCCCCTCTGAATCAACCCTGCCCATGCAAACCCTGCAGCGAAGTTCCGTTATCGGTGGGATTGTCGTATCCCTGTTTGCCGCGGCCTGGTTTGGCGGGCTGTTAACCATGATTGTTTTAGCGACACTGAAAGAGGGGCCCGATATCGCCATGAGCATTATGATGCTGCTTTTTGCATCACCCGGCGCGCTTTTTTTATACTTTGGGCTTTCCATGATCGTCTCCAACCGCGGCATTTTCATCACCCGGGAGAATGTGCAGGTAACGGACCGGTCCCTCTTTCGAAAAACCGATTGGCTTGAACCCCTGTCAGGCTATACCGGTGTGCTTCGAAAGATGGTTTATTACAGCGGCGGGAAAGGACACTCAAGCAGAACCGATTTTCTGATCCTGCTGGCCCATGCCGATATAAAAAAACAAATCCCCCTATTTCAGTCGCCCTCATCAAAACATTGGCATGCCGCATCCGAGCGCTTTGCTGATGTCTTTCAACTTGCTTTGCTCGAAGAAACGCAGGAGGGGATTGTTCAAGTCCGCACGGATTCCTCGGTGAGAGCCCCAAGACAGGAAAATCCGTTGAAAAAGCAGGATTGGCAGGATCTCACCGGTGCCATGGAAAATTTAGGCCGGCGCATTCAATTGATAAAGAAAAATAATGCCTACACCTTCCGGTTGCCGCTTTTCTGGGATGCGTGGAAAACCCTGCTGGGCTTTCTTATGTCTGTTGCCATTGCCGGTGTTGCCGTTTCATTTCGTGAACAGCATCCCGATGACACGGCCCTTGTTGTCATGATCGGACTGATGATCGGATTTGCCGTGCTTTTTATGGTGGGCTTCGTCTCCGCCCTTATCAGCCGTGAAGAACTGATCGTAACCCCTTCCAAAATCAGCTATTGCAAAAAACCGGGAAGAAGAAACACGGCTCCCGCGGTGATTTATCCAGAAAATATCGCGGAAGTTTCCATCAAACGGGATCCGAAACGGCCGGCCATGTCTTCAAGCTTGACTTTAAAAGGCGGTGATACGGTGATCCGTTGCGGATCGTCTCTTTCCAAAAAAAGTAAACACAACTTTAAAAAAGCTTTCATCGTCGTGCTCTCCGATGTTTTGGGCAAAGACATGCGATATTTGGAGCTAAAGATTGTATTGCCCGATCGAAAAACCCGATGGAACAAAAAGGCGGCGGTTTTTGTTGGCGTAGCCCTGATTTTTTTCATTGCCTTGGCAGTAACCATGCATTTTGCCTTTGATGAAAAACCGTCGGTTGCCCCTTCTGAAAAAAATCGGCAAGGAGTTCAACCCGCCAGATTAAAACCAGGTTTGTCTGACAATTTAAAACCCGACAGAATCGGGAACCAATCTGCTGCCAAAAACAGAGAACGCATGAGGGAATGGGTCACCCTCTACAAGGCCGGCCAGAAAGACTATTACAACGGAGATCTCTCAGCCTCAAGGAGCAAGCTGGAAAGGGCTCTGGCCATTGCCGAAGGATTCGGAGATACGGATACCACGTTGGTTTCCACCCTATCCCAACTCGGCTTTCTGGCGGAAAAAGAAGGCCGATTCCGCCAAGCCGTTTTATATGCGATCCGCGCTCTTGATATTCGGAAAAAAAGAAACGCCTCCAGCGATATTCTGGCCCGCCAAACCATCACCCTCGCGAGAAGACTGGCAAAGGCAGGACAAAGCAACGCGGCTGACCGGCGCTATCGGGAAGCCATCCATTTAGCCACCAGCGCTTACGGCAAACAAGGCACCGCCACTCAAAAATACCTGAAGCAATACGACGCATTTCTAAAAGAGATGAAGGAACCGGCGCTGGATTCCGAGTGATGACGTCCGGAACATCAGGCACGTCGTTGGGGTAAATAATGGATATAACAATAAATTTCATTCGCGGCCTTCTAAATAATGTAATTGCTTTGTCGCCTTAATTTCAACTGCCCCTCAAAGATGATGATCTCCATGTCACCCCCTAATATTCATGGGATGATTATATCCAATCATAACTCTTCTGATATCTAATCTGAGACGTACAGAAAAGAACGTTGACAAAAAAACGCAACGATTTATTAAATAAAACCATTGTGTTCTCTTGCCCAATGAATGATCACCAAAATACATAATATTTTACTCTCAAAATCCCCTTGACATATCCTATTGTCCCTTCATATACTTCCCCTGCAAAAAAGCAAATTCTTATCAAAAAAACAACTGGGTCTGTTGTATTCAACCTGTTCATATTCATCATTGTTTTTTCCTGGGGAAAAGGAGCCATTCCAGAAAATGCGCTCCTTGGCAAAATAAGATTGGGAATCTTCACTCTTGCCATCAGCGGGCTTTTTCTTTATTTCCCCAGCCAGATGGTAAAGCATTTTATAAAAGGGATGGTCTGGTATTTAGAGACGAGAAGCGCAAGCAGAAGGTCTTCGACTCAGTGAGATATTTTGGAGTGACCGTTGCTATCTGCGGATCTATTATCATTCTCGCTTCGATCATAGCATATTTCCGTTGAAATAAGGGGAGATGATCAAAATCTATCGCTGGAGACATTGATGAGTAAAACCTTCATTTCCGGATTCCTAACCTTACTGATGTTCTTTAATCCTGGCCAGTCGTTGAGTATAAATATTGCGTCTTTTTTATCTGCTCAAGCGAAAAAGATTGCCGATCAATCGAACATGCAGTCCGCTGAAGAGCCTTCGACTCTCAGTATTCCGGAAAAGCTAAACCGCAAATTAGGGCCGAGACTGAAATATCTCATTGAACAAAATGCTGCCCTGCAAAAGAGTGGTAAAAGAATTCCCCAGGCCGATACACAAAATAAAATCAAACTGATGCTGCAAATAAAGGAGGGGAGCCGTTTCAATAGAACCGGCATTATTGCTCAAAACGGCAGTATCCTTTCGCGGCGTAAAAACCTGGTCGCAGCAGAATTGCCCCTCGATCGAATCGAAGCGATCGTCGACGCTGATCCTCATATCGAATTTGTTCGATTGCCCCACAAATTTTTCCCATTGGATAAAGTCAGTCAAGGGGTAAACCTGACAGGTGCATATTCTTTTCACAGCAGCAACTATAAAGGAAAAGGTGTTAAGATAGCAGTCATTGACATCGGATTCAAGGGCTTAACAGAAGCACAGGCATCGGGAGATCTCCCACAAAACATATTCCCGCGCAATTTCACAGGGCAAGGCTTTGAAACCCTTTACAAACATGGAACAGGGTGTGCGGAAATCGTCTACGACATGGCCCCGGAGGCGGAACTTCATCTATTGAGGGTTGATGATGAAGAGGCTTTTTATCAGGCTTTTGATTATTGTTGTTCGAATAAGATTAAAATTGTCAGTCTTTCAATTGGCGCAATTGGGTCCGGCCCCGGTAACGGCACCGGACCTCTTGACGAAATTTGCGACGAGGCACGGGAAAACGGAATCCTCATTGTTGGGTCAGCCGGAAATAGTGCCAATACGAAAAGTAGTGACGGTGTTCCCGTTGGATCACACTGGGAAGGCGCATTCACTGATGCCAACTTCGATAATATTCATGAATTCTCCGGACAAAACGGAAACATCATTATCGCCTTGGCCGCATGGGATGACGATGGCAATCCTAAACACAACGAAGTAACCATCGTAATGCGCTGGAATGATTGGCAGACCGTCACAAGCGATTACGATATGTATCTTTATTATTACGATTACACCTCCAAGACGATAGGCAATCTGATTGCGTCTTCAGCATTGTTTCAGAATGGCCCTCCCCTGCATCCTTATGAAGAAATTGTCGTCGATCTGCCGAATGAATTACAACATCAGTTTTATTACCTTCAGGTAACCAAGAAGACCGGTTCGTTGGCAGGTAAGAAATTGGAAATTCACCTGGGGAAAAATTGCTACTTTATCGGACGTGAGGCATACAGCCAACCTATTGCCACGTCTTCCAGTTCAATTACGGAACCGGCCGATGCAGCAAGTGTGTTTACTGTAGGGGCCATTAACTATTCCAATTGGAGCTACGGTCCTCAGGAAGATTTCAGTTCCCAAGGCCCCACTAATGACTGGGCGGGAACGCCAAGCCGAATAAAGCCCGACATCTGTGGACCCGATGCGGTGACCACCCAAACATACGGTCAAAAATTCTTAGGAACGTCGGCCGCCACACCCCATGTCGCCGGCGCAGCGGCCCTGATCCTGGGCGAACATCCCAATATGCTCCCGGACGATATACAATCTTTTTTGGAAGAAAGCGCCGCAGACCTTGGAATCAGCGGAAAAGACAATATCTATGGGGCGGGAAAACTTCGCCTGAACGTAAATCAATCAAATAAACCTCCCATCATCGAACCGCTGCATAATAAGACAATATATCAAGGGGTGCTTCTGACTTTTTCCATATCGGCCTCAGACCCTGAAAAAGACGATCTCACATATACATCTCCATATCTGCGTCACGGCGCGACATTTGATCCAACAACTCGCACGTTTTCCTGGCGACCTTCTTACAATCAACAGGGATCGTATTATTTTTACTTTCGCGCCTATGATGCCACCGGTCCCTCATACGGTTCTGAAAATCTGACCATAACCGTTCTGCAAGCTCCGCCCAGAAGCGATCTCGACAACAACTACAAGGTCGATTTATCGGATGCCATCATGGCCATGCAGATTCTCTCAAAAAGCCCTTCTCTGCCGGCGCTTCGTGCCGACTATGCGGAGTCGGGAGCCGATGTCAATAGTGACAGTTCGGTCGGAACGGAAGAATTGATCTACATTTTCCAAATACTCGCAAATTTAAGATAATGCAGCCCATTACACCTTGCATCTATGGAAGGGACAAAAGGGATCGAATACGATAGAAAGATTGAATCTTCTCTTGACTCATGCTATGTCCGTGTGAGTCAAGACCTGAGTTGACAACATAGGATCTTTATCCCAATATATCCGGATATATCCGGTTTTGACATATCCTTCATGGTGTTCGATGTCGATTTCTGGCTGAGAAAATTTCACAAAAAGAATTGAGGATGTTGTCTCATGAATGAAAAAGAAGCGATACAGAAGGAACTGGGGAAGAGACTTCTATTGGGCGAGCTGATGGCCCGCAACGCCCGCAAATTTCCCGAGAAAGAGGCTTTGGTGTACGGCGAAACACGTCTGACTTACAAACAATTAAACGCCCGCATCAATCAAATTGCCCACGCATTGCTGGATCTGGGTATTCATAAAAACGACAAGGTGGCGATACTGGCTTATAACTGCAACCAGTTTCTTGAAACCTATTTCGCTCTGGCCAAGATTGGCGGCGTGGCCGTGCCGGTCAATTTCCGTCTCCACCCGGAGGAAATGACCTATATCTTAAACCAGTCCGATTCGAAGGCCTTGATTGCCGGAGAGGATTTCCTGGCAACCGTCAAGGACATACAAAAGGACCTGCCTCAGGTTGCGACTTACATATCTATTGGTGAAAAACTCGAGGAAGGCATGCTCAACTTTGAGCAATGGATTTCAGGATTTCCCGGTGATGAGCCGCTTATTTTGGTGGATGATGACGAACCGCTGTTTATCATGTATACCGCCGGAACCACCGGCAGGCCGAAGGGCGCGGTCATTACTCACAGAAACGAAATGGTGCTGTGGATGCTGGGAGCTTCCTTCGTGCTGACGGAACCGGGTTTGACGGATCTCTGGACCTTCCGCGCATTAAGCGCGCCGCCCGTATTCCACCTGGCATCATTCGGTTTCTGCCAGTTCATGTTTTTCCTGGGCGCGACCGTGGTACTACCTACCGAGGTTTTCGATCCGGCCCAAATCATGCGGATCATCGAGCAAGAGAAAATCAACGCCATCGTTTTGATCCCCGTGATGAGTACCTTTCTTCTCATGCTCCCCGATCTGGACAAGTACGACACCCGTTCCTTGCAGGTTTGGGGCTCATCGGGGGCAATTCTATCCGTAGAGACGCGGCAACAAATCAAGAATTTCTTTCCCAACGTGAAGATATTCGACCTGTTCGGTCAGACCGAGATGAGCGCGCTGGTATCGGGATTGCTGCCGAGTGAATCCGAAGGGCGGGAAACCTCGGTCGGCAAGATCCTGCCTTTTATCGAGATACGCGTTGTGGATGATGATGATAACGATGTGTCTGTTGGAGCCGTCGGCGAAGCAGTGTATCGCGCGCCCTCGGTGATGAAGGAGTACTATAAAAATCCGGAAGCCACTGCGGAGTCCATGAGAGGCGGGTGGTTTCACGGCGGCGACCTGGTCAGGCAGGACGAACAGGGTTACATATATGTCGTCGATCGAAAGAAGGACATGATCGTCAGTGGCGGAGAAAACATCTATTCGGCCGAGATCGAGATGGTCCTTTCCCGACATCCCAAGATCATGGAATCCTCCGTCATTGGTGTTTACGACAAGGATTGGGGTGAAGCAGTCAAGGCCGTCGTTGTTCTCAAGCCCGGCGAAACCATGACACAGGAAGAAGTCATTGACTTCTGCAAGGAACATCTGGCCAGTTACAAAAAGCCCAAGTCGGTGAACTTTGTAGAGGCTTTACCGCGCAACGCTTTAGGAAAGGTGTTAAAGAGGGAACTCAGAGAGCAGTACGGCAAATCGATGCGTTACTAAAAAACATCCAAAAACAGATCAGGAAAGGCAGGATAGCATAATCTTTCCTTCAAACTCTCACAATTTATATTTCTACCAAGCAAAAGCGATAATTGACCCATCCGTATTATCAACGACGGAGAAAACACACTTTGAGAAGGAATTCCGGGGATAAATAAGAATAGTTGTGCATGACATATATCCAATCATTTCTTGTTGGTGATGAAAAAGAACTCTCAGGATTCCCCAACATCTGGAGGTCTGTTGAAGGAAAAAGAAGCGGCCGTTAATGCCTATCAACGACTAAAAGAGGCGTATCGTCGTCAACCGGTCATGGAGTATAAGGAAAGAAAGGCGATACTAAAAGCCATTGCACGGATATTGCTGGAAAATGACGAGGCCATTTGCGAAGCTGTTTCAAAGGATTCTGGAAACCGATCTTTCCCGTCAATCCTTTTTCTCATCGAGAATCTGGCGCACCTTTTTCGATAGATCCGCCAGATTGAAGGGTTTTTGCATAAAACCCCGGCAACCCCGATCCAATATATCCTTGGCTTGACCATTGATACTGTATCCGCTGGAGAGAAGCACTTTAACCTGCGGATCGATTTCTTTCAGCCGGTCGAAGGTTTCTCCTCCCCCCATTTCCGGCATGATCATATCCAAAATGACCAAATCAATCCGGCTTCCCTCCCGGCGATAGACTTCGATCGCTTCCGTTCCACTCCGGACCGTAAAGACGCGATACCCTAATTCCTTCAAAAGACTTTCGCCGACCTCGGCGATGTTTTCCTGATCGTCGACAAAGAGAATGGTCTCGTTGCCTTTCTGGATTTCCGATGGTATCGCCTTGTCCTGTACGAAGCTTTTTTCCGTTGTCGGCAGATAGATATTGAACGTCGTTCCTTTGCCCTTTTCACTATAAATATTGATGATGCCGTTGTGGTTTTTAATAATGCCATAGGCTGAAGCCAGTCCCAGTCCCGTTCCTCTGCCCATTTCCCTGGTCGTAAAGAACGGGTCAAAGGCCCTTTTCCGGGTGGCTTCATCCATCCCCATCCCGGTGTCGGTCACCGAGGTTCTGACGTACCTTCCCGGAACAAGGCCAAGGGGGTTCGTATATTTTTCATCCAGGGTGACGTTTTTGGTTTCCACATACAAATCCCCCCCTCCGGGCATGGCATGTCCGGCATTGACGTAAAGATTAAGAAGGACCTGTTCGATCTGGCTTCTATCCACTTCGACCGCCCAGATGTCTTCCTCAAAGAATTGATGAATCGTAATTTCTTTTCTCGTCCGGCCGTATAAATCGAGACCTTCCCGAATCAACCGGTTGATGTCGGTCGGCCGGACTTCATATTTGCCTCCTTTGGCCACACCAAGCAGTTGTCTGGTCAGCGCCGCACCGGCCTGAACCTGTTGTTCTATATTCTTCAGCTTGGTGTAATGAGGATGATCGGACGCCGTATCCAGCAAAATCAATGACGCATTCCCCTGAATGCCCATGAGGAGGTTGTTAAAATCGTGGGCGATGCCTCCGGCCAGGGTCCCGATCGCCTCCATTTTCTGCGCCTGAATGAATTGGAACTCCATTTTCTTCTGGTCGGTGACATCCCGAAGAAAATTAAGGGTGGCCGGATAATTTTCCCAGTTAATCACAACGGCGTCCAGTTCCACCCACAATGTTTCATTGTGTCGGTTTATCATTTGGAAAGTGAAGGTATCCGTAAGGTCGTTTCCCGCAAGCACCTTGCTTTGCCATGCCTCAACCTTCTCCTTGTCTTTGGGGTAAACCAGGTTCAAGAAAGGCATTTTCGCCAATTCTTCTGAAGTGTAACCGGTGAGGGCTTCGATTCGGGGATTGGAAAATTTTACAACCCCATCTTGCAGGATATAAATCCCGTCATGGGCATTCTCCACCAGCAGGCGATATTTCTCTTCACTTTCTTCGAGGGCTATTTCGGCCTTTTTCTGTTCCGTACGGTCCCGGACAATCCCACGGAACCCGATGGGATTTCCCGACCGGTCCTTAAGCAGAGCCGCCGAGAATTCGGCCATGATGATCGACCCGTCTTTTCGGATAATCTCGTAATCGATGACTTTGACCGGTGGGCCCCCTCTGTATATCTCATTAAAAATGGCAAATATCCTTTTTTGCGTCTCCGGAGTCGTATAATCCCGGTTACTCAACCCCCTCATCTCCTCGGGTGAGCGCCCTAAAATCCGGCATAGCGTTTCATTAAAAAAAGTGTTATTTCCGGCCAGGTCAACCTCGTAATAGCCTTCTTCGATGGTTTCTACGATATTGCGATATTTCTCTTCACTTCGTTGAAGGATTTCCTCGGTCCTATACCGTTCGGCAAGCTCCTGCCTCAGATCCGCGATTATTTTTTCCAGATCTGAATATGATGGTTTATTAGCCATTATTTTCTCCGTTTACTTTCCGGTCACGCCGGGGCATTGGGTTGATGATTTTTTGTTCTTTGTTTCCCCTTCAAGATTCAGAGCCAGCACCTTTTACTTATGGAGGTTGCAATAAAGATTGAGCTATGCGCATTATATGATAAAAAGATCGGCTGTCAAGAAAACGAACCGTCGGGGACGAGTTCACATATCTGTTGAACCTCCTCCGGATCGTCGTAAAACAGAGAAACGAACAGGAGAGCTCGGATGAAAATAAGCGATATGGAACTGCTGCCCGTTACAGACGGCACGGTATGGAACGACGGCGGCGGCGCGTTCGGTCTTGTCCCCAAAACCACCTGGGAAAAAGTGCTGCCATGCGACGCGTTTAACCGTATCCCCATGGCGTTGCGCGGCCTGATCATCAGGACGCCCCAGGCAACAATTCTGGTGGAAACCGGCATGGGAGACAAGATAACGCCTGAGATGGCGGCATTGAACAACGTTCGTTTGGAACGGCCTGACGGTTGGTTGGTGGATAGTCTGTCATCCCACGATGTCTCGCCCGATGACGTTGATATTGTCTTACTGACACACCTTCACAGCGACCACAGCGGCGGAAGCACGCGCATGATCGACGGACAATGGGTCCCCACTTTTCCCCGGGCTCAATACTGGGTGCAGGCGCGTGAATGGGAGGATGCGCACCAGCTCAACGAACGGACTCGCGGAACCTACTTCGACATCAATTACGATCCGCTTGGGCAGGCCGGACAATTGCGTTTGGTTAGCGGTGACACTGTGGTAACCGATGGAGTCAGGCTGGTGAGCGCGCCCGGACATACCAGAGGAATGCAAATCGTGGTGATGGAATCCGGAGAGCAGACTGCGGTTTTCCTGGGAGATGTCGCATTTTTTCACTGGCAGATAGAAAGGCTGGCCTGGGTCAGTGCTTATGATATTGATCCGATAACGAATATTGAGACGAAACGCTTCTGGCAGAAATGGCTGTCGGACCGTCAAGCCCTTATCTTTTTCCAGCACGACCCGTTTGTCATCGCCGGAAAGCTGATCACGCAAAACAATCGTTACAAAATTGAACCGGTGTTGCGTGCTTGATGATTTCCAATTTTTACAACACAAAAAGGGGAGAGATCGCTATATTTGAGAGGCTTCCTCGAATCGTACAACCGAAAATGAAGATCTATGCTATATAAAAATCAACTTAAACAAGGAAAGATGGAAAAACCATGGAACCACTCAACGGCTCGCAGCGAAAACACCTGCGCTCTCAGGCACATCATCTGAAGCCCATCGTGACCATCGGCACCAAGGGTGCCACCAAGGCACTGTTCGGATCGGTCGATCTCGCCTTGAACGATCACGAACTGATCAAAGTAAAATTCGGTGACTTCAAAGAATCCAAAAAAGAAATCTCGGAAGAAATCGCCGAGGCCACCCGGAGCGAACTGATCGGCCTGATCGGCAATATCGCCATTTTTTTCCGTCGGCATCCCGATCCGGCAAAAAGAAAATTTATTATGCCGTCGTAACCGGCACCATGGCATCAAAGGGCGACAGGCTTTATTTTGTTGATCATTCGAACGACGCTTTTTCCGAGTGCACGGGCCTCCTCCAAAGCAGTCAGGGCGGGAGAACTTCCTGGACCGTCTACGACCTCGCCTTTTCCGCGGCCGTAGCCCACAGCGCCGCCGGCAATGATCATTCGATGGACGGTGAAAAAGCTATAAAGAAGGCCCAAGACCTGTCCGGCACCGATTCTTCTCGTGACCACCAGAGCCGCCGCAATCTTGCCTCTGAGTTTTCGACTCATCAGGAAAGCATAGGTCCGGTCAATGACGGCCTTCGCCTGGGCGCTCACGTTAATGAAATAGACCGGCGTCCCCAAAATCACCCCGTCGGCCTCTTCCAGTTCGCTGTAAATATCCTGCATATCGTCATTGATCGTACAGAGCCCTGTCTCTTCGCAGGCCCCGCAGGCATCACAGGGCGTTATGTCCTTGTCCGCCAGGGAAATAAGCTGCGTTTCAGCACCGGCCTCCTGCGCTGCCTGCAATGCTTCTTTCATCAAAATCTCCGTATTTCCCCCTTTTCGGGGACTGCAAACAATGCCCACTATTTTCATAACGATAGCCTCCCTTGTCATGTTACTTTCATCAACGATTGACATACTTCTTACAACGCCTTCAGAAACAAATCAACCGTGGCGTCACTTGATTATTTTCTTGCCCATTGCTTCCGAGTGTTTTATAAAAATTTATATTAACATATCTATTGAACGATCAGGTTCCTGGTTCACACTTGATCCGCCCGGAACGGGCGGATTGCCCCAGATAAGTCAGCCGTTGAGGATAGAAGGAGGACAGCCCTCATCTGTACAAAGACCCTATAAATAACCAAAGGAGGCATGGCCATGGATTATCCGGAAACAACATTCATAAAAGATTATGACCCCGGCCCCGAAGCAACCGTGGAACTGAAAAACGGTCGGTTTGTCAACGTCATCAAAGGTGACTACTTTGATGCGGGCGTCAGCCTGCTCATTCAAGGCTCAAAGATTCAGGCCATGCCCGGTTCGGCCGGCCATGCCGGCGGGATCAAGCCCGATTTCACCATCGATTGCCGGGGAAAAACGGTCCTGCCGGGACTGTTCAACACCCATTGTCACATTACGATCACGTCGCCGACCACCATGCCGGATTTGAAGGATGTCAAGCTTTTTAAAGCCTATGGCGATCAGCAGATGGAGAAAAACATGGCCGAGTGCCTGATTCACGGCATCACCACGATCAGAGACGCCTATGCCGAAAACCTGGGCCGGACCCGGCTGCTCAGGGAGCGCATCTCAAAAGGGGAGATCCCCGGCCCCCGCTTTCTGCAATCCGTGGTTGTCGGCCCTCCGGGCAGTTATCTGCTGGAAAAAGTCGGGATGGTATCCAGGTGGATGAGGTCCGCCCTGGGTTTGGTGACGGTTTCTCACGAGTTGGATTACAGCGGGGGGGTTGAATTTCCGGTTGAGGCCTCGGAACAGCAGGTCCGGGACGCGGTAAACCGGGCCATCGACGAACGGGGCGCTGAAGTCATTAAAATCGGCGAGCAGAAAGAAAATATGACCGACTATAAGCCCACCTCAACCATCATGACCCAGCAGCAGTTGGGCGCCGTTGCCGACCAGGCCAGGAAACGGGGCCTGAAATCGACGATCCACCAGGTTTCCGTTGCGTCATTCCGAAGGGCCGTGGAAGCCGGGATTTCCTCCCTGGCCCATCTTCCCAGAGATGGGGTCCTCAACCGGCAGGATGTCGAAGCCTTTGTGTCCCGCGGCTGCTTTCAGGACCCGACCCTTTCCGTACCTTACGATATCAGTTATAAGATCAAAGGAGAACCGAGTTTTGACGACCCGGATATGGAACTCTTGACGGCGTTCCGAGACCGTGTCCACAGCACTCTTGTTGATGAATACTGGATTCCCGAATTCCAACCAGGTGCCCAAAAACATTACGATAAGGCGAATAAGGAGAAAATGAAAGTTTTTGGCCTCCTGCCCATGACAACCATGTTCAAATACTACGCACCCGCCGCGAGCAACGGCGCCAAGAATCTGAGGCTGCTTTTTGAAAACGGGGCCGTGATAACAACTTCCAACGACGGCGGTATCCCGCCCTGCACGCCGGCCATGATGCAGCATGAGATCGATCTGTTCGATCTTTTTCTCAACAAGGCTTCGGGAGAAAACATCTTTACCGGAGCGGACGCCGTAAAAATGGCCACCATCAACAGCGCCCTCTGTTTGGGGCTGGAAAAAGATCTCGGATCCCTGGACATCGGGAAAACGGCCGATCTGGCCATGGTGGACGGGGATCCTTTCACGGACCCCCACGTGGTCGGCAGCCGGGTGGCCGCTCTTTTCCTGGACGGCCGGCTGGTCATCAACAACTGCGGCCTGGAAATGATCAAAACATAACAAAAAAATCAAAACGACAGGGCGGTCAATCGTCGGAAACCAAAGAGGCCAGGGACGGTTGTATCAAAAACGAACCGCAATAAATAAGGGAGGGATTCAGCCGTCCTCTTCAGGATACTCATAATACGGAATAAAATCCAGATGGTTGATGGCGTCGTCATAGTCTTCGGTTTTCTCGATCGGCATGATATACAAATACAGTTTCCCACCTTCGATCTCGCGAATCTCGTTCGGTTTCCAGCCGGGCACCGGAAAGGTTTCCATGATGACCCGGCTGCCCGGTTTCAGCTCTTCCTCCAGTTGCGACCGGAGGGCATAAGACGCGCTGGGATACATATAGCAAAGCACCACCGACGCCGGCGACAAATCCGTTTCCGTCGCATCCCCATGGACAAAACAAACCTTGTCTTCCATGCCCTTCTCCTTTGCTTTCTCTCTGGCATCGGTGACACACTCTCTGTCTACGTCCACTCCCACACACCTACCGGCACCCTTCTCCAGCGCCGCAAACAGTAATCGCCCGTCTCCCGAGCCCAGGTCATAAACGATATCCGAGAAGGATACGGGCGCCAGCTCAAAGAAAGCATCGATGGATTCGGGCCGCGTCGGAACCCAGTTGATAAATTTGATCATCATTGTCACCTCTGTTAATAATAGGCATGTCCCATTATTAACAGAAAACAAGGTGGATAGTTATCGTAAATTCATGTATGGAAGAAAAAAACGAATCCTGAGAGAGCTGTGACCTCCTGACATGAGGGAGCCAAATGAAGATCATCTGACCGGTGTTACCGGAACAGAGAATTGATCTTCTCGAGAAATCATTATGACAAAAAAACCTAATCTCCGTGAACTCAAAACAATCCTGGACGAACGCCGGGTTTCCGCGGGGCCGTCCGTTTTAGAGCTGCATTCTCACGATGAATCCTTTCACGCGCCGGCGCTTCCCGATGTTGTGGTATGGCCCTATACCACCCAAGAAGTCAGCCGCCTGGTCCGTTACGCGTTCAAACACAAAATGCCCGTCACGGCCTGGGGCGCGGGAACCAGCCTGGAAGGAAATCCCATTCCGGTAAAAGGCGGGATGGTCATCGATTTCACCCAGATGAACCGGATCATCGCTGTCCGACCCGAGGATTTTCAGGTGGATGTTCAGGCCGGCGTTATTTACAAAGATCTCAATAAAACGCTCAGTCGCGACGGCCTTCTCTTTCCGCCCGATCCGGGCGCGGCGGCGACGATCGGCGGTATGATCGGCAACAACGCCAGCGGCATCCGCTCCGTCCGCTACGGAGCGACAAAGGATTATGTCATGCGGCTGGTGGTGGTTCTGCCGGGGGGCGACATCATCCACTTGGGCAATCGGGCGCGGAAAAGCGCGTCGGGATATAATCTGGCAGCCCTGATTACGGGATCGGAAGGCACCCTGGGCATCGTGACGGAAGCCACTCTGAAGCTGGTCGGCCTCCCCGTCAATTTCATGGCCGTCAGGACCACTTTTCCCGCCATATTCCAAGCCACGCAGGCGGTTTATTCGATCATGCGTTCCGGCCTGACACCGGCCGCCATGGAGTTTCTGGATGCCAACGTCGTCCACGTGCTCAATGCCGACCGCGGCCTGACGCTGGAAGAGAATCCCACCCTGCTGATGGAGTTCTACGGATTCAGCGAACAGGGGCTGCGGGAAGAAATGCAGTTTGTGGAAGAGATTTGCCTGGAAAACGGGGCGCTATCAATCGATCAGGGGATTGGGGCCGAAGAGCGGAGCCGGCTGTGGGACATACGGCATCAAACCTACGAATCCATCAAACGGCACCACCCCGAGCTGTCACCGCTGATCATGGACGTGGCGGTACCGCTTTCCCGTTACAGCGAAATGGTGGATTTCAGCAAAGAGACTGTCCGGGCATTGACGGCTTATCTCTTCGGCCATGCCGGTGACGGTAACATTCATGTCCATGTCATGGACAATCCGCATGATCCAAAACGATGGGCAAAAGTCGAAGAAGCCACCCGTCTGATCGTCATGAAAGCCCTGGACTTCGAAGGCACCTGCACCGGCGAACACGGTATCGGCATCGGTAAAAACCGTTTCATGCCGGTGGAACACGGTGAGAGTTATGAACTCATGAAAAGGCTCAAGGCCTGGCTGGACCCGGACAACCTGTTTAATCCCGGTAAATTTTTTCCGCTTTAAACGGGGTTACCATTCAAAATCTGTATCAACGAAAGAAAAGACGCATGAAGCGGCAAACCCGGATCTCACGATCGAAACACCCTTCGACGTCTGGATGGATATCCTGACCCGCAAAGCCGACGGCGCGCAGATGTTGATGGAAGGCAAGTATACGGTCGAAGGCAAGACCGATCTGCTCCTGCAAATGGGGAACTTTTTCGGGGAGGGCTGAAAAAGCTACTTTCCCTTGAAGGCGGGCTTGCGCTTCTCGAGAAACGCCGTGAGCCCTTCCTTCATATCCTCCGTCGCGCAAAGGAGACCGAAGAGATTCGCCTCCAGATTCAACCCGTCCTCCAGGGTCTGGTTGAGCCCTTTATTGACCGCTTCGAGGGCGCAATGCGTGGCGATCGGTCCCTTGGTCATGAGCCGGCGACAGAACGTTTCCGTTTCTTCCGGCAACCGGTCCTTGGGATAGACTTTATTGACCAAACCGATCCGGTAAGCCTCTGCGGCGTCGATCATGTCGCCCGAAAGGATCATCTCCAGAGCCCGACCTTTTCCCACCAGACGGCTTAACCGCTGCGTTCCGCCGTAGCCGGGGATGACGCCCAAGTTGATTTCCGGCTGTCCAAACCGGGCCTCGACGGACGCCAACCGTAGGGTGCAGGCCATGGCCAGCTCGCACCCGCCCCCCAGGGCAAAACCGTTGACGGCGGCCACCACCAGCTTACCCGCATTTTCGATCAGGTTGAAAAGGGCGTGGCCTTTGAGCATTTTTTCTTTGCCCGTCATAGGATTCAATCGTGAAAGCTCCTGGATATCCGCACCGGAAATGAACGCCTTATCGCCCGCGCCGGTGATCATTGCCGCTTGAATGGCGGCATCTGTCTTGATCCGATGAAAAGCGTCGAACAATTCGTCGATGAGTTCCGCATTGAGTGCGTTCATTTTCTGCGGACGGTTGATGGTTACAAAAGCCAATCCGTCTTTCACTTCATAGATAATATTGCTGTAAGTCATACTCCCTCCTGTCAAAAAAATCGCTGTGATCTGATGATATTTTTTATCGTGCATTGGCTAACATATTATCGTCGTGCCGTCAAAGGGATTGACCGGACCGGTTTCCGTATCTTGGGAGAAAATGGCCTTTATCGCTGAAATTATTTATCTCGATGATTGTTCATATTCGACAAAACATATCAGTACGACCAAACATATTGAAATTCGTCGGAATCGTTTACAATAGCGTAAAAAATTCCTATATTATTGAATATAAACAATAATATTAGATTCCGACCTCATAGTACCGGCCTCATCTGTCGGGTTACTTTACACAAACAAGTTGTTTCCTCAAGCTAAAAGTTCCGAATCTTAAATGTTATCAACTATTTACATATGTGGTGTAATTTATGCATGTAAGAACACGGATATCTTAATAATAAGAGGCATTTTGAAAAAGCTTGAAAACTTAGAAAATCGCTTACGAAACAATTTGAAATGATAAGCATTTTTTCGAATGAAAGGAGATGGATGATGAGATCAAAACGGTTAAGGTTGTTTTTGTTGTTTTTCATTGTCGGATTATTTCTGGCAGGAACGGCATTCGCGGAAGAGTGGTATACGGTACAGGTATTGAACGGTTATGTTGCGGCAAGCCGAACTGGAAATCCTTCTATCATCGACCCCCCGAATATTACCGTGGCAAACCTTGATATAAATTATGACCCCGGGGTGGAAGTTTCACAAATTGATCCTATTCTTCCTTTTCCCGATGCTTCCTTGAGCTCGGGGGGTTGGAACGCAGTGGGATGGTGGGAGTTTGCCGTCACCGGATCGAGCGGTTCCGGCTGGAATAAGGTCTTCGGTGGCGGGACGTATACCTTCACGGCGGACTGGTTGGGTAATCTAGGCACCTACCCTAATAATCCTATCCCGGTTCACTTCGGCGTGCCCAATGCGACATTTGACGCTCTCTATGGAAAATGGATTCAGAACAATCCATCGGTGTACACTTACTTTGGTCTTTATACCCCACCCAACACCGGACCGGCATCAACACCAGGACAACCGCCGGCCGCGCCGATCGGTATTTTCGCTTTTGTCGCTGATGATCCGCTGTTGTATCCCAGCGGCTTTGAGTTGAACGGCCTTTATGACATTATTGATAACTACGGATGTGGAGGTCAAATCGCGGTTAATGGAGGCTCCGGTACCTTTAGAGCCGTCCCCGAACCGGCCATCATGCTCCTTCTGGGTTTTGGTCTCGCCGGCTTAGCAGGGCTGAGGCGAAAATTCAGTATTTAATATTTCCGACATGCTTCGCCAGAAAGGCAGGGTCTAATCAGCTCTGCCTTTTTTATTTTCTCTTATCACCCGATGATCCAAATGCCTGTGGGGCACCCCTCGACATTGGACAAACAAACAAGGAGCCTTGCATTCCCATCACATATGATTTAAGGTTTCGCCGTTTGATCCGACGATGAAAGATCCGATCATTTTGCCGTAAATGACAGGATTGGCGTATTCTTAACGGACTTATGAAAAAGGAGTTTGTTTTGAAAATCTTCACGTTTGTCAATACATTCAATAAAAATATTCTATGGCGAGGAATCATGTTGGGGGTTGGATTTTGTTTCCTCCTCGGCCCGGCCTTCCCCGCCCAGGGATTTATTGTGCCGGATACCGGCCAGGTTCAATGTTTCGATTACCAGGGAAATGTCATTGATCCCTGTCCGGAAGCGGGAGCGGACTATTACGGCCAGGATGCAACCTACCTTGTTAACCCCCCGTCCTATACAAAACTGGACGAAAACGGCAACCGCCTGCCGGATACGGCAACGGAATGGACCCTTGTCCTGGACAATGTCACGGGACTGGTATGGGAGGTCAAAACGACGGATGGCGGTCTTCACGATCGGTCCAAAACCTTCAGCTGGTGCAACACCGACACTCAGACAAACGGAGGGGACGAAGGCGCCTGTGTCAACGAAGCGAATACCGAAAAGTTCATCGAAGAGCTGAATGCTTCTCAATACGGCGGTTTTTCCGATTGGCGGCTGCCGACGCTGATGGAACTACATTCATTGTCGCGTTATCAACCAAGCGCCGCCATCCGCGATCCGAATTATTTTCCCAACGATCATTCATATTCATACTACTGGTCATCGGATACCCATGCGTCATACTCGGATTACGCATGGTGCAGTTATTATTCCGCTAAATGGAGCAGTAACTTTTCCTATCAAAAGAAATCCGAACCCCTGTCTATCCGGGCTGTGCGAGGTGGCCAGGCGCCGCCGCCAACCCGTTTTGTCGTCAACGGCGACGGCACCGTAACGGACCAATTAACCGGCCTCATGTGGCAGCAGGATACGTCCGACAGCAAGGTTTACTGGTGGGACGCCCTGGCTGATGCCGAAAAACTGACCGTCGGCGGATACGCTGACTGGCGCCTGCCGAACATCAAAGAGCTGGCGTCCATCATCGCTTTCGATCGCACCACCGGTCCATCGATTGATGCAGCCGTTTTTCCGGACACCGAATCCGACTATTACTGGTCTTCCACTACCCACACCGCATCTGCATACGGTGGATACGCCTTAATCATCACTTTTTACAACGGGCTACAAATTTACAATTCAAAAGGTAGTCGGGCCTGGTATCGGGCCGTGCGCAGCCCTGTGATTTCGGCGGTCACACCTGCCGTCGGCAACTGCAACGGCGGGACGCAGGTGTCCATCAGCGGTTCGGGATTCGGCGGTTCCCAGGGCGGCGGCTCCATACTCTTCGGCGGTTCGAGCGTTTCCGTCATATCCTGGTCCGATACGGAAATCGTCTGCACCACCGGCGCCTCCGCCGCCGGAACGGTTGACATAAGAGTCACGACAAACCAGGAATTACGGGGGATCCAGCCGGGGGCGTTCCTGTTCAGCCCCGATGAAGACGGCGACGGCTATGTGGCCGCTGTCGATTGCGACGATAACAATGCGCAGATCCACACGACGGTCGTGGGGTACGGCGATCGGGACGCCGACGGTTTTTATGCCGGATGGTCGGAAGAATTTTGTACGTCAGGAACCTTGCCGCCGGGTTATGTCTCCGAACCGGGTGACATAGACCTCGACGACTTTGACCCCGCGATTTATCCCGGGGCGCCTGAAGTGTGCGACAACCGAGACAACGATCAGGACGGCGGGGTGGATGAAGGGTTGGTCTGTACCGGTCCCATGTTTCCCGTGCCCGACACAGGACAGACCGCATGCTTTGATGAGGCGGGCCTGGCCCTATCGCCCTGCCCGCAGCCGGGAGAAGCGGGTTACGGACAGGACGGGTGCTATGCGATCAACACGCCCGCCTACGATAAACTGGGTGAGAACGGCCAAGTGCTGCCCTATGGCGGGACCGCTGACGCCGATTGGATCATGACCCGGGACAACATCACGGGGCTGATCTGGGAATTGAAGACCACCGACGGCAGCATTCATAACAAATACGCAACCTATACGTGGTGTGAAACAGGTCCCGGCGGGGAACAGCTTGGCACCTGCGGCAACGGAACGGATACGGAGGATTTTATCGCCGCCCTCAACACGGAAAAGTTCGGCGGGTTTTCCGACTGGCGTCTGCCCAGCCGCGTTGAGCTACAATCCATCCTTCATTATGGGCGCATACTCAATGCCATCGATGATCGATATTTCCCCAATATCCAATCCAGTGAATATTGGTCGTCAACCCAATGCAAGGCATCATCGTCTTTCCCAGCCTGTGCAATGACTGTTTACCTTCACTCCGGGGGCGACGGCAATTATGTAACAGATGCAGGCAGAGTACTCCCCGTCATGGCTGTTCGCGGCCCCAAGCTGGAGGATGCCACCGGCAAATTTACGGACAACGGCGACGGGACGGTTACGGATACGAAGACGGGATTAATGTGGCAACAAGCGACGGCACCGGGTTCTTATACCTGGAAAGAGGCTTTAAAGTATGCGGAAACGCTTGTTTGGGCCGATTACGACGACTGGCGCCTGCCGACGATTAAGGAATTAGCCTCTATCGTATCAAACGACCATTCTCCCGTTATCGATCCCTCGTTTTTTCCAGACACGAAGGCGTCCAATTACTGGTCCTCCACCTCATTTCCCCAGATTCATTATGAGTCACCTCAGGCCTGGTACGTTGAATTTGACTGGAGCCGGGTGAATGTCGATGAGGGATTTAAGAACGGTCGTTATTACGTGCGCACCGTCCGTGCCGGAAAGACCGGATTGTTTGTCGATTCGGACCATGACGGCATCCCCGATCGCCGGGATCAATGTCCAAACACACCGGCGGGCTCCCTGGTCGACGAGAACGGCTGTGCGGATTCTCAAAAAGATGCGGACGGCGACGGGGTTCCGGATGTCGACGACCAGTGCCCGGATACACCCGCCGGGACGGTTGTTGATGCCACCGGCTGCCCGGTTATCAAAGGGGATATCAACGGGGACGGAAACGTCGACCTGAAAGACGCGGTCTTCAGCCTCAGGATCGTGACGGGTTATTTGGATGCCGCCGATTCACTGGCCGATGTGAATGGCGATCATAAAATCAGCCTCGCCGAGGTGATTTACACCATCCAAGCGGCGGCCGGCCTGAGGGACGGCCATTGACAAACAAGATGCTTTTATGTTTACCAGACCCCTGATGAAAAAAGACCGGTCTGTTTTTAATCGGAAAAATGCCGGGGATTCCGGAGGGAGTCCCCGGCGGAGACATTGCCAATGGATTGCACCGATGTCTATTTAAAGACGAGCATCGTTGACGTCTGGTTGATATGACCGAGGAACTCCTCACCATAGGTACTGAATCCGACGGTCGGGACGTCTTTAAAGGCAAGACCGTAATCAGCCGTCAGGCTTTTGTTTTTCAATTCCAGCGTTCTCAGGATGCAGTGGAAGTTGATAATGCCTGACACCGGACCGAATGTCTTCAATTTGTCGTCAAGGGCCCGGCGGGTATCCCCGACAATATCACCCGACTGGAGAAGCGACAGCTCCATGCCTTCCAGAACATTGCAGTAAAAGACAATGCCGCTGCCTTCCACCCGCTGGGGGCTGCGGACATACGGTTCGTCTCCGGTCATCAACCCGACGGGATTGCTCATGAAATACTCATCGATCGCGTCGACGGAGGTGCCGACGGCATCGGCATAGGCCTCAACGGCGGGACGGCCGTCAAACGCCAGGACTTCACGTTTTGCCGCATCGACTTTCGTGGCCACCAGGACTTTGTTGAGGTTCTGAAAACTCTGGGTCTTGATAAAATCAAAGGCCGTTGCCGCCTTAATCAGAACCAGCACGGCCGCATTGCTGTATGCCTTGCCCTCCGCAAATACATGGGTCTTGACGAATTGAACATCATCACCGGCGGACCCGCCGATAAACATAACGTTGGATTTGTCGCCGATTTGATCCATAATCTGCTCTTCCGCGCCGGCGAGTCCGTCAATCAGGATGATCCCGACATACTTTCGGAAGTCCATGTCCGCCATTTTTGTGTTGTAATAGGCTTCAAACGATTTGAACGCCTCATCGACGGCATCTTTAACGTTTTCAGAAATGTTCTTGAGTACCGCTATTTTCATATCTTCGATAATACGGCCGTTAAAGGCCATGCCCACCACCGAGTTGTCGAGCATTTTCCCCGAAACGATCTCTCCGGCCGTCGTGCATCCAAAGGTGGGGATGTCCCCATATTGAGATTGCATGGCCGCGCTTACGGCATCCGCATCGTATTGAGACGAGGCAAAAAAGAGCATGGCTTTCACACCATTCATCTCCAGTTGGTCTTTAATTTCCGCGGCAACGCCGTTGGGCGCTTTATTTGTCGAGTAGGCGGTTTTAATATTCATCTGATATCTCCTTCATTAATGTTTTTTCATTCGGAATTATTTGGTCCGCGGTTTAAATCCTAATGCCCATTTCAGCGGCCACGGCCCTAATTTTTTTAATCACCTCAGGACTGTCTTCCGACAGGGCGGTATATTTATCTGGATTAAAGCCCTTCAGAATCAACTTTGTTTTGGTTGTCTGTGTTAACGTATGATCGCCCTTTGCCCGCTGTCTGATGATTTCATCCAACATCCTTTTGATTTGACCTGCCATAATTGGGCCTCCTATTTCTGATTTCAGTATAAAAACATTGGTGTGTTCGTATTACAGTCAAGAACATTTGCAGGAGTTATGCCATTAGTGAGTATGTATAGCCTGTATGGCCTCTCGTCTTATAAGGACTGACAAACGAAGGTTGTCTGATAATAACCCGTGAACTGCCGCAAACGGTAATCGTTTTGAATTCCGATACCTATATTGAAATTCATCGCTCACAAAATATTTAACAGAATATTTCATACGGAGGGCCGTCCATAGCATCGAAACACTTCACCAAAGTCAAGGCATTGACATCATCGTCAAGAATTGTGATCGCTGTTTGGTCGTAAACGGTCAGTCTCCCGCAGGACATCTTCGATTCTGAAGTGATTTACACCATCCAAGCGGCGGCCGGCCTGAGAGACGGCCCTTGAAGCACCCACCCCCCTGACGAAACATCGAATGGCTTTAAAACTGCAGCCGTTTTCTGAATCCCACCAGACCGATCATGCCAAGACCGAGAAGGACCAGGGCCGCCGGTTCAGCGACCTGGCCCGGCGGGTCGCTCTGGGCGTCATGGGAAAAGGGCGCATTGGTTGCGTCATTGAAAAGATCGAAATGGATCGACACATCGTTGCTCAGGCTTGTCGTATTGACGTCGAATGCCGCGTAATACAAACCGGTGCCCGATGTAAAGAGGCTGAATTGACCGGTATTATCCTGGGTATTGTACACACCCACCTGGTTTGCGGACTGAAATTGAAACGGATACAGCGCATAGTAGGTATCAAAGACGCCATGCGATGGAAGGCCCGGATTGCCGTAAACCAGGTCCTGGGCAACATTAAACGTCTGGCCGTCGAACGTTATGGAGCCGTAGTTCGGGGATAACGTCGTCATTTGCATACCGGGGTAGACGGCCAGGCTGATGTAATAGAGGTCCTGTAACGACGTTTTCTTGGATGTTTTCATCAGGGCATACAGCGTGAAAATGTCTCCGGGGGCGATGATGGTTTCGTCATCATAAAGAGGGTTGCCGGTCGTGTTGTAATAACCGCCCCCGATATCGAGCTGCAGGGCCGGCACGGCAAAGATCGGCGCGGTCCAAAGAAACATTATCGCCATACAAAATCCCAACATGATCATCTTTTTCATCGGATCACCTTTTCTTTATTAAAAATGATTTTATGTCATTGATAGGGGTTTGAATACCGTCCCCTTATTCGGGGTTGCCTTTATGTCTATTCGACACAACGGAAACTTTTCTTTAAACAAATGTTTACCAGCTTGTTCATGGTGTTTTAATGAAGAAGATGACCGAATCAACGGGAGGATATTGTGGATAAAAAATGACCCCATTCCGCAAAGCGGACCGTTTACCGTTCGGCCCCGGGACGATATGATCTTCGGTCAGCCGGTGGAAAAGGCCGTTGTTACCGCAACGGGATCAAGCGGTTTTCGCAAACATCAACTGGAAGACCGGAGCGGATTCATTTTTCCGGAAACGGTTTAAGGTTTGATCATCACCTTGATGGCATCGGGATGTACAAGCTGGGTTTCAAACGCCTCGGCGGCCTCATCCAGCGAAAAGAAATGGGAAATCAGAGGTTTTGCTTGCACGTTTCCGGTTTTCAGAAGCTCGATCGACGCGGGAAAATTACCGCCCAGACATCCGATCAGGGTAAGATTTTTGGCAATCACACCCTGGGGATTCCAACGGAGATCTTGTTCATAAACACCGACCAGCATGATTTTCCCGCCGCCGCGGGCCATGGCGATCGACTGATCGAACGTTGTCTGGTTACCCGCACATTCCATAACCGTGTTGACACCCATATTGGCCGTCGCTTCCATGGCAGCCCGGACGGCATCATCTTTTGCGGCATCGACGATGATGTCGGCCCCGCATGTCCCGGCCGCCTCAAGGCGGGAGGGCCGGCGTCCACTGGCGACGATTTGCGAAACGCCTCTGGCTTTGAGTACCTGGACGGCATACAGGCCGATCACGCCCAGGCCGATCACGCCGACGGATTCTTCTTCCCGGGGCTGGGCCCGGTTGACGGAAAAATAGGATATGGACAGCGGCTCAACCGAAGCCGCGTCCTCATAGGTCAACGCTTCCGGCAGGGGAAAAACCGTCCGCCCCAAGACGGCAAAAGGGATGTGCACGTATTCGGCCATGGCCCCGGGAAACTGATAACCCAGAATCGCCATGGCGGAGCAACGATGCCCTTTGCCCTGTCGGCACCAGAAACACGTCCCGCAGGGTTTGAAACCGACGGCGGTGACCCGCATCCCCGGTAAAATGCCCGTCACCTGAGATCCGACCGCGATGACATCCCCGCTGAATTCATGGCCGAAGATGGTCCCCTCCTGCCCGTCCTGCTTGTAGACATGGAGGTCCGAACCACAGATGCCGCAGACCTTCACTTTAATGATCACGCCATGGGGTTCAAGCACCGGATCGGGAACCGTTTCCGTTCGGATGTCCCTGGCGCCGTGCATAACCGCAGCTTTCATTGTAAAGCCTCCTGAAAAGAAATTTTACTTCCCGATTTGAATCTATTTCAAAGATTCCCCGGGCTGTCAAGGCCATGAAATGCGCCATCGATTCAAAAAAGGATTCCCATAGAGATTTCTTGACATTAGCATAACAGTTCCGTATCTTATCTCGACATCTCCGAGAAAAAAGAAAACGACATTTGTGCATTGGTAAACAAACTTTTTCTGAAACAAGGAGGGCCCGATGAAAAAACTTTTTTTACTGTCATGGGTGACGGCCATTATTGCGGTCGGCATCGCTTTTCCGGTATCGGCACAGGATCAGCCCGGTTTCACGATAGAACGACTGCTCATGGCTACCGGCATTGAAAACCGGGAGCCTGTCGGCGTCGCAGCAACCTTCCCGGCGGATACGCCCAAGGTGTATTGCTTTCTGGAGGCCGGAAATGTTACCACGGATACGACGGTGACTTTTGTCTGGATCCACGACGGAACGGAAATTCTCAAAACCTCCCTGCCGCTGAAAGCAGGCTTTCGCTGGCGAACCAGGGCCGATAAAAATTTATACGGCCTGACCGGCGACTGGAAAGTGGAAATCCGCGATGCTGCAGGCAACACCGTTAAAGACATTGAATTTCAAGTCCGATAAACGAAACCACCGGCCTGCCTTCCCCGAACGGCAAGGCAGGCCGTTATTCCTTCCCTGAGACCGGTGAAAATTAGCCATTGCTTCCTCAGCTTAAGGAAAATTTCTCAGCAATGCCCTGCGCGGCAATAATACCGGAGATAGCCGCTCCTACAATGCCGCGGCTCTTTCCGGCGCCGTCGCCGGCCACGAAAATACCTTTTACATTGGTTTCCAGATTCGCATCGGTGGGAAAACGCGTATCGAAAAACTTGATCTCCGGAGCATACATCAGGCTGGAAGGGTGAAGAATGCCCGGCACGATCTTGTCGAGTTTTTTGAGAGATTCCCAGAGGTTATCGATGATCCGGGCGGGCATGCCCAGGGTGATATCGCCGGGGACGGCCTTGCAGGTCGCCTTGAGCGCATCGAAATGACGGGTCCGGCTGTTGAACGTTGTCCGCGAACTCCGTCTGCCTTCCCGAAAATCTCCCACCCGCTGGACGATCGGCGATCCGCCTCCGAGGAGAAAAAATTGCATGGCGATCATCCGTCCGTACTCGGTGGTATCGGAGAGGGGTTTGGTCAGGGCGACCGTGTTGATCAGGGCAAAATTGGTATTCGGTGTTTTGCGTCCGGAGAGGGTATCACCATTGACCAGCTTGAAGTTGAGATAGTTTTCCTGGCGGACCCGCCCGCCCGGATTCGTACAAAAAGTTCTCACCCGATCATGGTGACGCGCGGTATTAAAGATGAATTTGGGATCGTAAACCGTGTCGGTTACGGTATCATAAAATTTTTTTTGCAGCTCGAAACGGATGCCCACATCAATGGGACCGAAGGTATGCCGAAGGCCCAAACCATCCGCCGCGTCGCGAAACCAATATGCGCCGCTGCGTCCGGGAGCGGCCAGGACGGCCTTTGCCGAACAGACGACTTTTTTTTGCTCTTCCGTGCAAAAACAGCGGTAGCCACCCTTGCCGTCCTCTTCAATGGATGCTACGTCCACGCCCAGCAGAAAAGCGGTCGCTTTAACGCGATCCCTCAGATAATCAACCATCGCCTTTCCGTTGTCGGTCCCCCAGTGCCACTGTTCCGGCGCAATGAATTCGACATCGTTTTCCCGGGCCATGCCGCGCAAGGAATCGATTTTTATATTGTTCTCGACCATTGTGACCTGGCGGCATTCGGGAAAGCCGACGAAAACCCTTTTGACTTCTTCGATATAACGGTTCGCCGTCGACGGATCAAGCTGCAATTCATCGAGATCGATGCCGATGCGATGATCGAAGTTCAGTTTGCCGTCGTTGAGCAGGCCGCCGGCGGGGTAAGGTTTTCGGTCGATGACGGCGATACGATCAATTCCCAGCCGCTCGAGCCGCATGGCCGCGAAGAGACCCGCCGGTCCCGATCCAATGATGATGACGTTGTAGTGATCCTGCTCCATCTCTATCGCCTCCGGGTATCCATTTCACGAACCGGCGGACCCATGAACGCTCGTGCATCAGATCAGCTTTTCCGCCCCTGAATAAAGCGCCTCTATGGTCAAGACGGCCGCGGCAACCCGGGGATGCTTTTGATCCACCCAGACACGCATGTCTTCGTAAATCGGTCCGTCGGTAAGATATGCAATGTCCCCTTTGGCCTGAAAAGATTTTTTTTCTCCTGTAATAAATAAGACGGAGCCTTTGCTCCCGTTTTTGATGTTGGTCCTGGTCTTATTGAAATAATTGTCTGCTAAAACGATACGTCCATCATCAAGAAGTCTTGCAAAGGTAACATAGATGGCATTGGGTACGCCCTTTTTATCCACCGTACTGAAAATAATGGGGCCTTCATGCTGATCCCATGAATCCTTCAATTTTTTTTTCGAGTCGCTCATGTGCATTGTCCTTTCTATGAAGAGTATTTGGTCCTTCGCCGGCCGGGGCCTATTTTCACCTCTGCCGGCAAGGATTGCAGATCCGGTGTCAGAAAGTCTAAGTAAAAGTGATTTGACAAGTCAAGATTTTCTTTTTCATTGACATCTCAAAGGGGTTCTCATAAGCTGTTTTGTGCAAAATAAACAGGGGATTATCCATTATTAACTCCATTTCTTACATAATATTTTCAAATCATAAGACCTGGTCAACCAAGAGGAGGTTTGCGTATGAAATGGCTTAAAAAAATTATTGGGGGGCTTTTCATTCTCATTCTTGCGGTCCTGTTTCTGGTCTTGATCATTATCAACCCTTTCGGGCCATCGCCTTTGAATAAATATCAAACCGACGGCCAATTAATCCTGAGCGGTTTGAAAGAGCCCGTAAAGGTTCTGCGGGATGAAAACGGCATGGCCTATATCTATGCCAAAAATATGGACGACCTTCTCATGGCACAGGGGTTTATCGCCGCCACAGACCGGCTTTTTCAAATGGAACTGACCAAACTGTTTGCGTCCGGCCGCATCGGGGAGCTGGCCGGTGTCTCGGCGAAGCCCATCGATGTCACCATGAGAACCCTCGGATTTCGCAGACAGGCGCAAACACATGTGAAATTATTAAACGCAGAGGCAAAACAATTCGTGAACAGATATATTGAAGGCGTTAACGCATTTATCCGCGGGCGCCCAAAAGAAATACCCCTGGAATTCAAGCTGGCCGGCATCAAACCGGGGCTTTGGACCCCTGAAGACGTTTTGGCGATCGTGTACTACATGGGTTGGAACAGCGCCGCCAATCTCCCGCACGAAATCGTTGCCCAGATGCTGGTGGAAAAGCTGGGTTATGCCAAGGCGGCTGAAATTTTTCCCTTAAATATCAATCCGGAGGAACCGGCAGCATCCGAAACGCGTTTGCGAACAGACGGTTACTCGATTGTTCGGCTGGGGCTGCCCGCCATGAAGCTTCTTCTAAGCTCATTATCATCCGGTCGGCTTCATATCGGCAGCAACAACTGGGTCGTGGCTCCCGGCCGGTCCCAAAGCCGAAAGCCCATTCTGGCCAACGATCCTCATTTGGATTCCCGAATGCTCCCCGGCCCCTGGTATCCCTGCGCCCTGATCCTGCCGGATAATCGGGCCGTGGGCGTCACCATTCCCGGAACACCGGGGGTAACGATCGGCCGCACAAGCCATGTCGCTTTCGGCGTTACCAACGCTTACGGCGATATGCAGGATCTCTTTATTGAAACGGTCGATCCGGAAAAGGCGGACCACTACTTAGAAGGCGATCGCTCTTTTGCTTTTGAAACCATTGAAGAAACCTTGAAATTCAAAGATAAAAACGCCCCCGACGGATATACCACCGAAACCCTCCGGATCCGCAAGACACACAGGGGGCCTGTCGTCAGCGACGTCCTGCCCCCGCTCAAGACAAACACGGTTCTAACGTTCAGATGGTCCGCCTTTGAAAATATGGAACCTTCTCTGGGGTTTGAACGGTTTTTTGCCTGCCGCAATGCGGAGGAATTCCGCGAGGCTCTTCGTTATGTCAATCAAATCTCGCTCAACTACGTCTTTGCCGATATGAACGGCCATATCGGCTGGCATGTAACCGGCCGGCTGCCTATACGATCAAAGGGAGGCGGAGAGCTGCCTTATCCGGTTAAAGGCAGCAAGGATCACTGGCAAGGCTGGGTACCCTTTGAAGAGATGCCCCATGCCATGAATCCGTCCAAGGGCTGGATCGGCACAACCAATCATATGACAACCGGTCAAATTTGTCCTTATTATTATTCAAACTGTTTTGCCTCCACTTACCGGCAACAGCGCCTGATGGCCATTATGGACGAGGCAAATAGCACATCCGCTCAAGATCACTGGCAGTATCAACGGGATATCGTCAACATGAAAGCCAAACGTCTTGCGCCGATCATGGCCCGGATTCTGCTCAAATATGATGATACGAAAACTCTGGGGGAAATACTCAATACCTGGGATATGAAAGATGACGCCGATCAGCCGGCACCGACTGTTTTCCATGCCCTTTACAGCGAACTCGCGCAATTAACATACAAGGATGAGCTGGGAACCGATCTGACTCATGCCATGTTGAAGGATCTCTATTTCTGGGATCAGCGGCTGGCTCAAATGATAGAATCCGGCAAGTCTCCCTGGTTCGATAATGTTCAAACACCGGATGCCGTTGAATCATTAGAGGATATTTTACATCAGGCGGCATCGGATGTTATGGTCCGCATGAAAAAATCTGCCGGTGACGATCCCCAAAAGTGGTTGTGGGGCAATCAACATCAGTATGATTTTTTCAGTCCCATTGCGCGAAAAGGCGCCGCGAAAAAGTGGCTGGGGGGCGGAACACATCCGGCGGACGGTTCCGGCGATACTCTGAACCGTGCCAAATATGACCATCACAATCTTTCCGAGATTCAGTTCATGGCGTCTCTGCGCATGGTAGCTGATTTGGGCGATGCGGACAAGATTCTGGCCGTGCTTCCGGGAGGTGTGACGGCCCGTCAATTCCATCCGCATACGACGGATCAAATTGAGCCGTTTTTGAACGGCAAAGAGGTCTATTGGTGGTTCAGCGACAAACAGATTCAGTCCCATGCGAAACATAGCCTGCTATTACAGCCCCCCATGGAATAATGTGATATGGATGCCCCGATCGATAACCTGACTCTTCCTGCGGCCGATCCTGCAATTCGACGGACGGGAGAAATCCAATCAGCATGAAACCGGCAAAAATATTCTTTTTCAAGGCTCATCCGATCGGAACTGCGGTAAGGCTCCACGTCTCCTTGCGGCTTTTCCTTCTTCTTGTCGCAGTTTTCCTGTTTTCCTTTTTTATCATGGACCGCGCTGTGGCGGACACTCCGATAATCGGGATTGATGTCAGCGGCGTTGAAGGCAAAATGCTGGACAATGTAAAGGCGGCATTGACGCCGCCGCCGGGGGTGATCAGAGACGGAGCGGTCAACATGCCGTGGCTGGAAAGGTTCGTATACCGGATTCCGCAAAATGTCAAAAAAGCGTTGAAACCCTTTGGCTATTATCACGCGAAAATAAAAACCGGAATGGAAAAGACAGACAATGGTTACACCGTCCGGGTAAAAATCGAACCGGGAAATCCCACGCTTTTAACCGATGTGAAGATATCCGTGCAGGGTCCCGGCGCACAGGAAGACAGGCTGAAAGACTTCGCCGGGTCATTTCCCTTGAAAAAGGGCGACATCCTGAATCACAGCCTTTATGAGTCCGGAAAAGCGCGGCTTCGCCAAACCGCGCTGGATATGGGATTTCAGGACGCGGATTACACCGTCAGTGAAATACGGGTTTCCCTCGAGAGATTTTCGGCCCGGATCGAGTTGGTTCTCGATACGGGACCCCGTTATTTCTTCGGCAATATCGACATAAAAGGCGGTGATATCTATCCCGATGCCTTTCTGAGACGATATCTCGCCCTTGAAAGGGGAGGCGACTTCTCCTATGAAAAGATTTACAAAACAAAATTAAATTTTATCAATTCGGACCGTTTCCGGGAAACGGTTATCATCCCGCATAAAGACCGGGCCGACGCGTTGCAGATACCCGTAACGATCCGGCTGACGCCGTCGCCTCCCAAACGCCTGCGTTTCGGCATCGGATACGGAACGGATACGGGACCCAGGACCTCGGTCCATTATCGGGATCTGAATGTGTTCGGAAAAGGTCACGAGATATACTCCGATCTGATCCTTTCCGAAAGTATTCAGTCTTGGGCCGTCGATTACAGGCTGCCCGGCCGTAACATCGACAGCTTTACGGGTTTTCAGGCAAACCTGCGCAAGGAAAACGTTTCTTCCTACAAAAGCGAAATCGCCTCGCTGGAAGCAAACAGAACGCGCGATTTGGGGAACGGGATGATCGGGACCGCCTATGTCCGTCTGCAGAAAGAAGATTCCACCGTTGGAGAGCAGACGGCAAACGTGAAGCTGGTCCTGCCGGGCCTGAGATTTTCCATCCAGCACTACGACAATCTTATTCGCCCCCGGCGGGGATACCGCTATGTCTTCGAGCTGCGGGGCACAGAATCTTTTTTAGGATCGGATGTCGGACTGGTCCAGGTCATGGCCAGCGGTAAGCTTCTTTTTCCGCTGCCCTGGCAGCTTACCGCCACGCTCCGGACACAAGGCGCCTTGTCCTATGAAAGAGATCCTCTCAGCAGCCTGCCGGCATCCCTGCGGTTTTTTACGGGCGGCGACAACAGTGTCCGCGGTTATGCCTATCAATCTCTGGGCCCCACGGATTCAAACGGCACGGTCGTGGGGGGACGGCATCTGCTGGTCGGCGGCGCGGAAATCGAGCGGGCCTTGCCGAAAAATTGGGCCGTCGCCGCATTTTACGATACCGGAAATGCGTTCAATAATTTAAGCGATATTAACCTTTTTCAAAGCATCGGTATGGGCGTACGGTATTACACACCCGTCGGCGCCATCCGGTTGGATGTCGCACGCCAAATCGACGTTGACGATCCAAGCTTCCGCATTCATTTTTCCCTGGGGTTTCAGTTGTGACGACAAAAAGAACAAGGATTTTCCTGCTGTTTTTCGCGGCATTTCTGATCGTTCTTATGACATTATCAGCCGCGGTTTTCTGGGTCATGAAGACGTCTGAGGGATCGATTCGCACCTTGGAAATTCTGGGGATGAAATCGGGCATCGAGGTGGAAATCAGAGATGCGGAAGGAAATTTTCTGGACGGCCTCACCCTGAGGGATGCCGTCCTGCGGTGCGCAAATATCACCGTGCAAATCCGATATATGCGCGTTGAGGCGGCGCCGGGCTCGTTTCTGACGGGATTCTGGTCCATTAAAAAAGTGCATATGGACGGCATCACGGTTTCCGACCGGCGGCCCGGAGCAAAAAAAGAACCCAATTTCAGCTGGCCGGCCGTAGACGGGTTCATTGCGGCGCTGAGGGGCCGCATCGGCGCCATCAACATCCAAAACATTGAGTACACAAGGCTCGACGGTCCTCCGGTCCAAATTGAGCGGATCAACGGACGCCTGATCTGGAAAGCCGGGATGATTAATTTACCGGACATTCTTATTGATTCATCCCGGGCGCGGATTCAAGGGGCCGTTACCGCAGGCTTTAGAAAACCTTCTTTACAGGTGAAGGCCCGTATGGAATTTCCGGAACCGTTGGCGGCGAACACGAAGACTCTGTTGGTCAAGGCCGATCTCAAGGAAGCCGCGCTTCCCGAACAGCTGGCCGGCAGCATCTCCGTGAAGGCGGTCGCCGTTGACGGAAAACAAACGGAAGCAATCGGCATTTTGGGGTTGACGCCACACACCATTAATTTCCGGAACATTCGTTTGAAAAAAACCGGTTGGAAAGGCGTTGTGATGGCAAGCGGGGAAGCCGCCTTCCCGGACGGCCAACCATTTTACAAAATCAGCTCAAAGATGTCTCATTGGGACCTTGCTTCGGAAATCCGCTTCCAAACCGATATCACCGGGACGCTAACCCTTGAAGGCTCACCCGCCGGTTATACCGGCCGGTTTTCCTTGAGCAACACCGGGGAAAGCTGGCGGGCGGCAGTTGTGACAGGTACGGTAACCGGCGGCGGCCAAGCCATGACCGTTACTTTATCCAGCGGTGCCTGGCTCACCGGCGACGTCACGGGAGAGATTGGTCTTGTTTTGAAACAAGGCGTTTCTCTGAACGGGTCTTTGCAGGGGAACCATCTGAACCCGGGCCGATTATTTCCCAATTGGGACGGCACATTGAATATGACCGCGACAGGTCATCTGCAGTGGAAATCCGACTCCCCACCGGAAGGCCGCGTGAATGTCCGGCTTCTCGAGAGCCGTCTCCGCGGTAAGATATTGACCGGAACATCGGAGGTCCGTCTGCACACGGGCGATGTCATCCTTGCGGACCTGGATCTTCACCATGAGGCGTTCGACCTGCATGCGTCAGGCAACCTGAAAAAAAGACTGGATTACTCCGCCTTTGTGAATGATTTCAGCGGATTGCTTCCAGGCGCCCGGGGACGGTTTTCCACCGCCGGATGGGTCCGCCTGCAGGATGGGCTTCCGTCTTTTTCCATCAAAGGGGAGGGCGAGGATTTTTCCATCCAAAACATCCGCATCGGAACTTTATCCTACGGTCTGACCCTGGATGACGGCAAAGACGGTTTGCTGAACATGGATATTCACGCCCAAAACCTCAAATATAAAGACCTGACTATCGAGACGGCGGTTGTCCAGTCAAAAGGCACCCTGTCAAGCCACACGATTATCGCGGCGTTGGAGGCGCCTCCGGTTAAAGCGGACGCCCTTTTATCCGGTTCATACCATTTGGGAACCTGGCGAGGGACCCTGGATAAACTGTCCGGTCAAGATCACTTCGGCGACTGGCACCTTTCGGCACCGGCAGGTCTGACCCTGTCCCGGAGCTCAATGGCCTTATCGCCGACGATTCTGGGCAGCGACGGCGAGCAACTGGATCTCCGGGCCAATTTAATCCTGCAACCCCTGGCCGGCAATTTGGGGGCTTCCTGGAAGCGCATCCGGTTGAAACGTCTCTCAAAATGGTTTGCCCCTGCCGATGTTGATGCAACCGGAGAAACAGCGGGCAAACTGGCGGTGTGCTTTGATCAAGGGGCCCTGAAAGGCCTTTCCGGCGATGTGACCCTGTCCGGAAAAGCCGTGATTAACCAGAATCCCGTTGCCATCGACAACTTATCATCTTCCTTCAACTGGAACGGCGAGGGCTTAACCGGCCTGATGGATGTTTCTCTGGGTAAGGACGGCTCGATGAAAGGACACCTATCTTCCCCGTTGCCGGTCGGCTCGTCAGCCACCGAAAGAGGCAGAATCGATGTCACTATCAACGACGTCAATCTTCCTATTTTCGAAAAGTGGTATCCGGCCGGTGTGAGTCTGTCCGGCCGGGCGTCAGGATCTGTCGGCGGCTATTGGATGCCGGGCTCGCGATTCGATCTTGCCGGAAAGCTGAACATTGCATCGGGGGCCGTTACCCGACAGGGCAAGGCGGGCCGAATCCAGGCTGCATTCCGTAACGCTTCCGCCGATTTTGTTTGGCGCAAGGAGGCCTTAAGCGGCCGGGCAACGCTGATTCTTATCGATCACGGTCAAGTCCGGGCATCATTTAAAATTCCTTTACCGGCAAAATATCCCTTCTCCATTCAACCCTCTGGACCTTTAACCGCGTCCATCCAGGGACAATTGCAGGAGGCGGGTATGATCAACGCTGTTTTTCCCGGCCTGATCGAAGAAACGAAAGGAACCATCGATCTTGATGTTTCGGCGGGCGGCTCATGGAAAAATCCTCAGGTAGCAGGGCGGATGGAGATGACGGGGGCGGAGGTCTCTCTGCCGATGGCCGGCATCAGACTGCAGGACATCCGAATCAAAGCCCATATGAAGGATCAAAAAATCATCGTAGATACCTTGACGGTCTCATCCGGGTCCGGCACCCTCAATCTTCAAGCGGAAATCGGGTTGCAGGACCGGCGGGTGTTGAATTATTCGGGCACGATCAAGGGATCGAACTTCCGGACGGTGGACCTCCCCGAACTGCAAATGTCGACAAGCCCGAATTTACGTTTTCAGGGCGACGCAAAAACCTTAACCGTCCGCGGCCATGTGATGATCCCCCAGGGGCTGCTCCTGGGCAGGCAGGGGCCGCCGCAAGTGATGTCGAGCCGTGACGTGATCATCGTCGACGCCCCTCTCGCGGAGAGTAAAAAGCTTCCAATCGGTCTTGATGTCCGGATCTCCGTGATCTTAGGGGATGAGGTCCGCGCCGACATTCAGGGGGCCTCTCTGCGCCTGATTGGAAATGTCGAGTTGACGGCGATGGACTTGGAGCATGTGGCCGGGAAAGGGACGATCCGGATCGCGGAAGGCCGTTACAGCGCCTATGGCGTCGATTTGAATATAGATAAAGGCCGCATTCTTTTCAATGGGCCGATCGATAAGACCCAGATCGACATAACAGCCGTCCGCAAGCTGGAAGAGGTGACGGCAGGCATCCTGATGACCGGCACGCTGTCATCACCCGTCATACAGCTTTATTCCGTACCGTCCATGCCGGACCCGGACATTCTGGCCTATCTGGTCCTGGGACATCCCCTGCAGGGAAACGAACAGGATCTTTCCCTTTTAGTGCGGGCCGCCGTCTCCATGCTTCCGAAATCCAAATCGGATTCCGCGATATCCCAACTCATGCACAGAATGGGTCTTGACGATGTGGATATTAAAGTAAGCCGGAGTACGCCGGCCGATTCGGATCAGGCCGGTTTAAACGGGTCGACGCCATCCGGTCTGTCGGCGGTTGACCAGATCGGTCTTTCCGGTGCCATGGTGACCATCGGCAAATATCTAACACCCAAATTATACGTCAGTTTCGGCCGTTATCTCTTTTCCGATGCCAGTGTCGTCAGATTGCGGTATAAATTTTCCGAAAGCTGGGAACTGGAAACCCACGGCGGAACGATTACCGGCGCCGATCTTTACTATAAGATTGAATTCCACTAAAAAGGAATCGGTCCGTAAATCTTGACAAGGAATTCTTTATTTCCGCGTTTCCCGGGCCGCTTCCGCCGGTGAGATACGCCAGGTGAACAGCGGCGAGAACACATACAGGACCATGCCTGCCAAGGCGACATGGCCTAAATAGGGCGTAAAGGCAAAGAAAAGCAAACCCATAATCAACAGACGATTCAACCAGCGATTACGGCTCATGGCCCGGCCCATGTGAATATAATGTACCGGATAGAGATTCATCACCAGAGCGGAAAAAATCATCAGCGCCGCGATAAAATCGCCTCCAAAGCCGGTCCATTGTGGAAAAGCCGATGCCGATTGGCTGTATACGACAATGGGAGAAAGAACCAGCAACGCGGCGGCCGGCGAGGGTAACCCTTTAAAAAAACCGGCGATGGGATGTTTATCGATCGTAAAATAAACCAGTCGAGCAATGCCCGCAACAACATACAGCAGAGCGATCCATGCAATGGAAACAGGGCCCCATTCATGATGACCGAAACGGCTCATGGCGATATAAAAAATCCAGGCGGGGGCAATGCAAAAACTGACGGCATCGGCAAGATCATCCATCAGATTACCCAAACTGACCTGGGGGGGGTTGGCTTCGTCAGGCAGCGGCTCCGTCAAACCCAGGCGGCGGGCGATGGCACCATCCAGCTTGTCGAATGCCGCCGCCCCGATGATCATAAAATACATCTCCCGAAACCGACCCTGAGCGGCAAAGAACACCCCGATCATCCCCATGACGGCATTCATAACGGTCAGCGCATTCGGCAGGACCGAAAGGATTTTTCGCCTGAGCCCCTGATCGCCGAAACAGAGCTCATCGAGGCATAAGGTTCCATATTTACGGCAATACGCCGCAATGGAACCGAAATTGATGATCAGAAACACAATTTCGATAAAAAAGAGGGTGCTGAACCGCAGGGTGGCCAACCGGGTCACCCCCTGATAGATCCATATCGAAGGCCCTTCAGATATATGGAAAGCATAGGCATACAGAAGGGCGCTCACCGGCGCCGCCACAACCGTTCGCAGGCGGGTAAATTCCACCGATTCGGGTTCACTGCCCTGACGCAGGGCAAAGCCGCGCATGAACGCGGCAAAATGGTCCCTGATCAACACCGTCACACACAAGATCAGCACAAAGATGGCATGGAACAACTGGATACGGGAGGGATGGGAACCAATCATCCGCCACATGACACCCACGGCAATCACCGGAAAAATAATGGAATAGACCATCTTATCCATGATCCGGTCCGCCAGCGGCGCCAAGTGCGCACCGGGCCGGAAACGTGCGGCGAACCAGCCGTCGATCAAATCGAAAATCATGGACACCAGCAAAAAGGAAACACCCAGGGTGTAAACCCAGGGATCGCGGGTCCACATGACCGTCAGGGCGCACACCACACCGCCGAAAACCAGCACGGGCCGGCCATACACCAGGATGGTGGTCGTTCTATCAAGAAGTTTGGTGGTTGGGATCGCGTCCATTTTGCCTCTTCGACTTTTTACCGGGGAAAATTATCATAAAATAAACCCCTTTGCAATCAGAGGCGCCGGATATGTAAAATAACCATTTTTTTCGTCTTTTCCAAAAATGTTTAGCGCCTGTTGTGTAGCTCTTGATTTTAAGGACAAATTTTTGCATAGTATCCTTCAAAATCGGTAATATCTATAACGGTCCAAACGATGAATGTTCAGTACGTGGGGGTTTTTCGGTTACATCCATACACTTGGCGGTCTGCCGCCCCCTCACCCTGATAAATCTTTTTCGTGCCATTAAAGGAGGTTCATTATGTGGGATGCTTCAAAATGCGATTTTTGCGGAGACTGCCTCGTTCAATGCCGCTATGTTAATTATGACCGGGACAAAGCGGTTACGGAAATCAAGCTTCTCGCCGAAGGGAAAGAGGCGGACATCCTAAACCACTGCATCACTTGTGTTGCCTGCAATGATTTCTGCCCGACCGGCGCCGATCCTTCCGATCTGGTCTTTAAAATGCAGGAAGCGTTCGGAACCGCGCCCCTGGTCAGAAATGCCATACCTCAGCGTGACCATTTAGCCCAGGGGCTCGAGGGACGAGGCGCCCCGGTGGAACGGATACCGGGAGATCCGGACAAACCCGTTTTATCGTTCGATTCCTTTGAGTACAGCCATTTCCCGGAAGGTACTCTGGACAGCGATCTGTTTAAAGGAATGACCGTCGTCAGAGGACCCGAATACATGTCATTGACCGGCTGTGTGCATATGGGGGGCGTAAGCTTCGTCGAAAAATACGCGGGACGGGTAATCGGCAAACTGGCTGAATTGGACAAAGACATCGTTTACCTGCACAACGAAGGCTATGCGCTGGCCCATGTCAAGGCCAAAGAACTGGGTATCGCGGTGCCCTTTAAATACAAGCACCTCTTCGAGCACTTGCTGGATTACTTGAAAAGTCACCCGGACCGCATCATGAAGCTGAATAGAAAAGTCGCCTACCAAGCCAACTGCGCCACCCGATGGCTGCCGGAGCAGGATGCCTGGCTGGACGAAATATTCAGTCTCATCGGCGTGGAACGTCCACCCCGGCAATACGAAAAAGAGAACGCCCTCTGCTGCAGTCTGCCGATTTTGAACACCAACAGGACCTTAGCCATTGAGATCCAGGAAAAGAACGTCAAAGACGCCATTAATTGCGGGGCCGATGCCATAATTACCATCTGTCCATTCTGTGACGCCGTGATGCGGAGACCGACATCACAGATGGGGCTATCCAAAATTTTTATTACCGATCTGTGCCGCATCGCCCTGGGAGAAATTCCCTGGCCGGCAAAAAATTAAAGAAAAAAACCTTTATCCATTACGGCCGGCTCCTGCAGAAAAAAGAAATGGATTTCGGCTACCGGATTGTTGCGTCTCAAGGCTTATTTGAAGCGTAAACGGGGGCCTAAAAACAATAAAAGGGCGGAGAAAATCCTGTTTGGATTCTCCGGTATTGTGCTATAAAAAATAAGTCGCGACGGAGAACCATCCATGACGGTGATCATCAAAATGAGGGATAATCGATAACATCCATCGGGTTGGAGGTGTAACATGTTTGATCTGTCTCGCTTTTCCCTTCAGGGGAAAATGACCATTATCACCGGAGGAGGCCGCGGCATCGGCAAAGGTATCGCGGAGGGCTGTGCCGACGCCGGAGCAACGATGGTCATGACCCTGTCAGGAGCGGCCGGGAAAGCGCGTCATCAACACGGCAGGCCATGACTACCGGCTTGCCTGTTTGGCATGTGTGAGGGGCTGCCCTCTCAATCGACAATAATATTATTTGCATTGACATGATAGGAGGCTGATCATGAATTTTGCACCCACAGAAGAACAAACGATGGTCCGGGACATGGTCCGGAAATTCGCCGAGGCGGAGATCAAAACGATCGCGGCGGAACTGGACCGGACGCACCGGCACCCGGAGGAGATCTGCCGAAAGCTCGGCGCCATGGGGATCATGGGCATCGCCGTTCCCACGGAATACGGCGGCGCCGGCATGGACAACGTCACCTACGTCATGGCCATGATCGAGATCTCCAAGGCCTGCGCCAGTTGCGGTGTCATCGTGTCGGTCAACAACACCCTTTACGGCCACCCCGTGAAGACCTACGGGACCCATGAGCAGAAATTGAAATTTCTCACGCCGGTCGCATCGGGCGAGGTCGAAGGCTGCTACGCCCTGACGGAAGCCGGAGCCGGCTCCGATGCGGCGGCCCTGCGCTGCAAGGCCCAACTCAAAGGAGACAAGTACATCGTCAACGGCACGAAGACGTTCATCACCAGCGGCAACGTGGCCCGTTACTGCGTCCTGGCGGCAACCACCGATACATCAATCGGCTACAAAGGCGTCATCAACCTCATCGTCGATCTCAAGGAAACGCCCGGCTTCCGGGTGGGCAAAATCGAAGAAAAGCTCGGCATTCTCGCTTCGGGAACGTCGGAGCTGGTGTTTGAAGACGCCGAAGTACCGGCGGAAAACCTCCTGGGCAAGCCGGGGCAGGGATTCCAGCAGATGATGGCGGGATTGAACGCCGGGCGTATCGGCATCGGCGCCCAGGCCTGCGGCATCGGCCGGGCCTGCCTGGAGGACGCGACGGCCTACGCTAAGGAGCGGGTCCAGTTCGGAAAGCCCATCGCGTCCAACCAGATCATCCAGTTCAAGCTGGCCGACATGGCGACGGAACTCGACGCCGCCGAGCTGCTCCTTCTGCGGGCGGCCTGGATGGAAGACAACGGCCATGATTTCGAGATGCAGTCGGCCATGTCCAAATACTACGCTTCCGATGTGGCCATGAAAGCGGCCATCGAGTGCGTCCAGATCTATGGCGGCTACGGCTACACGAAGGAATACCCGGCGGAGCGCCACATGCGCGACGCGAAGATCTGCCAGATCTACGAAGGCACCAACGAAATCCAGCGGGTCGTCGTGGCAAGGAAGCTCCTGGGGCAGCGGTAACATTTTTATGCGACATGTCATGGGGGATCAGTATGTTGCGGGCATTAATCATTTCTTTCATCATGGCCGTCAGTTTTTCCGCGTACGGTGATATTGTTTTGAAATCCGTGCATCCCGACGAAGCGGCCGATACGACCTATAATGAACGGTTATCGTCCGAACGGTCGCTGGCGTATTTGGCCCGGATTCAATCCGCCCTGGAAAGCTTTAAAAAACTCACCGCTGAGGCCGCCGGTAAAATATCCCAAAAAAGATTGCGTGACATAGGGAATACCGGCTGGGAAGAACAGAATCTGGGATTCGTCAATCATGTGGAAGCCATTAAAGGAACCATATTAAAGCAGGAATATCTCGTCAAGAAGTTGACGTATGAACTGGCGCAGAAAAAAGCGAAGGCGGGGGAGATGAATCAAGAAAACTTATTGGAGGCCCAAAGGGAATTCGAGAAGGCCCAAAAGCAGTTTCTGGAATTCTGGAATACCTTCGGCATTGCGGATTAAGTAGATCTTCATGTCATAAAGCATTACCGGGAATCCATGAAGACGGCGCTTGATATCCGGCGGCGAAAATCCCGTTTGGTAGAAAAAGACCGTCCCGCTCGTTAAAGCCCCTGTCAGCCAACTGCCAACGCTTCAAACCGTCTTCATGGATCAGCGTCATGCGGATCAAGACCCGTCTGAACCGGCATTGAAGATTCAGCCGGTTCAGTCATACTTTCTGCGATAGGTAAAAAACACCTCATATAGCGCGGCATCGGAGAGGAACGGCTTATTCGACTCCATGTATCTTGATGATGTTGGCTTCTTTTCTGTCCGGCATCGGCGGTATGCTTTGGGGATAACCCAGCAAAATGGGTGCAATGATTTCCTGGTTTTCCGGTACGCCCAGTTCTTTCATGATATCCGGATCGCGGATCAGGCCGCCCTGGGCGGACCAGCATGTTCCCAAGCCGCGCTCTGTAGCAGCCAGCATAAAATAAGAGGCAACCAAGGCGCAATCCACCGCCGTCGTGGGCGCTTTAGCCGGGCCTATGATGAAAACGGCGCAGGGCGCATTGTAAAAAACGTTGTAGGTTTCATCCCGGAGCCTTTCTTCATAGACTTTCATCGGAGAATTCGGGTTGCGTTCAATGCCTCTCAAGATGGCGTTTTTATTGGAATCGGATATTTTCTTCAGCAGATTTTTGTCGTTGATGATCATAAAACTCCAGATCTGCCTGTTGCCGGCATTCGGAGCCTTGATGCTGTCGTTGATGATATCTTTGACGACGTCCAACGGTACGGCCTTCTCTTCGTAATCTCTGATAGAGCGGCGCTTTATTAACAATTCCGCATAATCCATTTTGCTTCTCCTTCCATATTAAGATATTAAATTTTCACAGCAATTTTTTTCAAGTATTGCCCGGTCGATCGCGGTCCGCGATGATTTCTTTACTTTTATAGCACACAATAATCAAGATGAAAAAACGCCCTTGCCGTCGGTAGTCATTCATCCTTCTTTTACGGTTGATTTCGATAATGCGGCTGCTCCGACATCATTTTAAGTAGCATTCATTGTGAACCCCTGCCATTTTTCCCCACATTTTACCCGCAAGATTTTTACCCTTCATATGCACCGGATACTGAAGGTTAATATTTGAATATTGTTGATTTTATGAGGAATTATCTCTTTTCTCTTTCTAAGAAATAAAGTAGGATTGCACAAAATTTAACCAAAAACTGCTTGGTGAATTAATTATGCGGCAAAATAATAATTAAAAGGATCGATGATATGGATGATCTTCCGAGCTTGGATAAAAGAATCGTGAAAGTGACCTCTTTAGATGATTTGGAAGAAGAAAAGGAATATTGGATTTCAAAAACTCCGGTTGAACGAATTGAGGCGGTCGAGATTAATAGAAGGATGATTTATGGCGAAGATAGAGTTACATCCAGACTTCAAAGATTTTTTGAAACTTCTGAACTTGCATAGCTTGAAAGGGTGAATTCCAGTTCAAAGTGCACCACTTTTAGCTAAAGAAAAGACCTCATATGGAGTCTGGTAGTTGAGGCACTTTCTGGGACGAT
>JAFGLN010000066.1 GCA_016928025.1 Deltaproteobacteria bacterium | reverse complement strand
TCCTGAAGCCAGGGGGGACTATGGCAGTGTGGCCTCCGATTTGGATACGCCGATCGATCCTTCGATCCGGGTTATTTACTTATGCCTGCAAACGGAACAGCGTATTCAATTTCAGGCGGAGTTAAGCCCGATGATGAAGGGAGTGCGGTTGGTGACCTGTGCCCAACCGAGGGAACAAGGAGGAACAAAGGGGTCAAGTCTTTGCTTGACTCATCTTTAAGGTTAGTGTAAGTCAACAATTATGGCAAGGCCTTTACGCATTCAATATCCTGATGCCTGGTATCATGTCATGAACCGGGGGCTCAACAGGTCAAAGATTTTTTCTTCACCACATGATTATCAAGCATTTATCGGACTCTTGAAAGAAGCTTCTGCTATGTGGAAGGTTCGGATTGCCGCATATTGCCTCATGTCGAATCATTATCATCTGCTTTTACAGACGCCGGAGGGGAATCTTTCGCGCTGCATGCGTCATATCAACGGCATTTACACACAACGCTTCAACAGGTTATATAAAATAGACGGACCGTTATTTCGTGGGCGTTATAAGAGTATTGTCATTGACGGCGACAGTTATCTTTTAGAACTGGTGCGATACATACACCGTAATCCTTTGCATGCCGGTATTGTGAAGCGAATTGACGACTATACATGGAGTTCACACAGGGCATATATATCAGAAGGCAATGAAGAGAACTGGTTATATAAGGATTTTGTTTTGACCATGCTGGAGGGAAATAAAGCTAAGAGACGGCAAGCCTATATTAATTTTGTTGATAAGGAGGAACCGGAAAGCCTCATCGCATCATATGAAAAAAGAAAATCGCCGTTGTTATTGGGAACAAAGGATTTTGTAGATAACATCAGACAGAAGTATGGAAATAAAGCAATAATAGAAGAAATGCCTCAGGCAAAAGAATTAGCTTTGGATCAGGTTGAGATAGAGACAGCGGTGAGCCGGATTTATCAAATTGAGGTTGACGATCTTTTAAAATTGCAGCGAGGCAAAGCGAATGAGGCTCGCAACGTGGCCATTTATCTTATCAGGAAACATACCGGAGCGCCGCTTAAGACTATCGGCATCCGTTTTGGCATGAACAGTTACAGCAGCGTCAGCAGTGTTATTTTAAGAATAAAACAGGCGATGAAACGGAATAAAAAGCTACAACAAAAGGTTGCAAGCATCGAAAGACTTCTGACATGAGCCAAGCAAAGACTTGACCCCTTTTTTGAATAAAAGGCTGGAATCATGAAAGAACAAATAAAATCTCGTCTTAGAATATATTTGGCGGTTTTTACTGTGCTGCTTTTAACAGGCATCATAGGCTTCATGTTTCTGGAAAATATGTCATTAACGAATGCCGTTTATTTTTCAATCGTCACCATGGCTACTGTGGGCTATGGTGATCTACATCCCCAAACCGAAATCGGCAAAATTCTAGCGGTGATCATTATTATTGGCGGCGTTGGAACCTTTCTCGGTGTCATTGCCAGTATTACGGATTTTTTTGTCAATCGTCGTGAAGAGGCCATAAGGCAGGAAAAGATTGATATGGTCACTGGCTTATTTTTCAGCGAGATGGGTAACGGACTCCTAAAAATATTCATCAAGTATGACCCTGAAATTGAAACGTTTCGCAATGTTTTGAAAATTTCGACGGAATGGAGAGATGAAGATTTTGACAGAGCGCAAAATCACTTTAAAAAACATCGTATATCAATCGATTCTCACCGAGCTGATATTCCTGCTTTATTTGAATATCTAAAGGACAGGGCGGATTTACTTCTAAGGTTGATTGAAAATCCGACTATTCAAGAACATCAGAGTTTTACGGATCTACTCAGGGCCTTATTCCATCTTCGAGATGAACTGCTGAACCGGGATGAAATATTCGGATTATTGGATTCCGATCGTAGACATCTCGAAAATGATATTGCTCGTGTTTATCGCTTATTGATATTTGAGTGGTTGCGTTATATGCGCTATTTAAAAAAACGTTACGGATACCTTTTCTCCCTGGCGATTCGTACAAACCCTTTTGATCCGGAAGCAGACGCCGTTGTGAAAGTGACTGATAAAACGGCACAAGATATTGGATAAGCCCAAGGTACCAATACAAAAGGCCTACTTCCCGATTTGTTGTAAAAAATCAACAATGAGATCGATGAGGAGATTGAAAAATCGAGGAGCATATTTTAACAAGCCGCACCCATCAATTGGATTGAGTACGGCTTCAATGAAATCGCTATCTGCAAAAATGTGACCGGAGCGGTTCAGGCAATGCATTAACGGGGTTCAAGATGGTTAACAAGACATTACCATAGGAGGCATGATGTTCGAAGAGCTCAGATTGGGACCGAGGCAGCGGGCGACCGTTGCGGCGGCGGTAACGCTGGGGGCGGCGCTGGTGCTCGTGATCATTATCAGTGCTGTTGTATGGGGGCTGGCTCTTTTTGTCGCTACTTTCAAAAATGTCTTGCTGCCGCCCGTGATAGCCGTCATTCTGACGATGTTGCTGCGGCCCTATTATGACTGGCTGCTCAAGGTCTGTCGGGGGATCCGGGCGGCGGCCCTGATCCTGTTTTTTCTTACGGCCCTTGTTCCAATGACGGTCTTTATCTGGTTTGCCGGCGCCTTTGCGGCGAAGCAATTACTTCGGCTGTTCGACGACCTGCCATCCATAATCAACGCGATGCTGGATGCCGGGCGGGCGCATTGGCCGCAGGTTACGGCATTGCTGGAGAAGTACGGAGTTATGACGGATTTCGGAAATCTTTTGGAAAATCCCGGTGAAATGGTGGCCAAAGCACTCCAGGCTTCAGCTCAGCGCGTGGCGCAATCTGTCGTTCAAATGTTTCAGTCCGCAGCGAGTTTATTCGCCTGGGCGGTTCTTCCTGTTTATCTTGCCTTCTTTCTGATGGCAAGGCCGTTCCAAACCAGTCAAATTGGTGAATTTCTGCCCTTTCTGAAAAAAGAAACCAGAGAAGACGTTATCTACCTGATCGATCAATTCATCGGCATTCTCCTGACCTTTTTTCGCGGGCAGATCATTATCGCCCTGGCCCAGGGTGTATTGTATGCGATTGGTTTTGCCCTGGTCGGATTGCCCTCTGGTATTGTCATCGGAATGATGCTGGGGCTGCTCAATATTATCCCCTACCTGGGAAGTATCGCGGGTCTCGGCGTTGCCTTGCCGTTGGCTTATTTTGGTGATGACGGAGGCGTGTGGCGGTTGGTAATGGTTCTGGCGGTTTTTGGTGTCGTGCAAATGATCGAAGGCTATGTTCTGACACCGAAAATTATGGGTAACCGCACCGGACTCCATCCCGCTCTGATCATCTTTGCCATCTTCTTCTGGGGGGTGGCCCTTAACGGTATTCTCGGCATGATGCTTGCCATTCCTCTGACCGCATTTGCCGTGGTGTTCTGGCGATTGCTGAAAAAGAAGTATATTACGGAAGTGGTCTGAAGATTTTTCAGCAAAGCGGCTTTATGTTGGAATGAACGAAGTAAAGCGGAAAAGCAAGAAGATGCCTTCGTTATTTATCTTGTTTGAGCTGATATTGAATTGTCACGCTTTGTGAGTGGAGTCATTTACCGATTGATATACCTCTTTGCGAATTCCTGCCATAATCGAATCAGATGAACCGTCAAGATGGCCGTTATTAAACGAGGGATGTAAAGCCAGAAAGCATTCAAACCGAGAACGATAAAAAGCGGCGGGTCTTCAATCAGGGAATGGTTGATTCCGACGGACAGATGCAGCATTTCCAAATCTTTTTTCGACAGGCCGCGTTCTTTGGCTTCCTCGACAATGACAGCCCCTCCATAGGTTAAGCCGAAAAGTATGGCCGTCATCCAGAGGAAACCGACATTTCGATCCAGACCCATAATTTTCAGAAGGGGCGACATAAAACGAACGATCGGCACAATCCAATTAAATATCTTCATGATCTCGAGAAAGGTTAGCAGGATCATGATAATAACGAAGATTTTAAGGCACAGTCCGAGTGCTACATCCAGCCATTGCAGCAGCATATCGAAGAGCGGCGTCCGAACAAACGTTAGCGGAGCGGCTGTTATCGAAGAAGGGGAGGGCACGGCCAGCCAGGGAGCAACGATGATAACCGTCAGGGTTGCCGCCGAAAGGCGGAACAAGGTGGCCTTCACCGGATGGATGCCAGATTTTCCCTGGACGATACCTTCCTGAATCATATTGTGGGCCATAAGCAGAAAAACGGCCATGAGTGTCATTTCTCCCGCGCTGAAAGGGAGCACGACCATCGCCGCGATGCCGCCGTAAATGCCTGTCAGGATGCCGATTAAAAGGGGCAGCGCCGCCTGGGCAGGCAGGCTCAGAACCCCCATAACCGGTTGAATGATAAATTCGATTTTATTGAGCCAGCCGCTCCAGGCAAGAAGGGTCGTCAGGAAGGAAACAGGTACCACTATTTTGATCATCCATAAAAAGCCGCTCCAGCCTTTCTTCGTGCCGTTACGCAGTGCTGTTTTCAAAAGTGTGGCATACGATGGATTGATGTTTTCCAAGAATATTTCCTCAGATCTTTGGAAAGTATTGTGTTATGGCGAAGCCTGAGACTCGGGGGTATGACATCCGAAAGCCGTTTTAACCCTCTTTGATGAGCAATTTGTCGACACGGTTTCCGTCCATGTCGACAATTTCGAAAGAGTAGCCGCCGGCATAAAAAATGTCGCCTGTTTCGGGAACCCGTTTAAGCTTATACATTGCCAGGCCGCCCAAGGTGTTTACATCCGGTTTCCCTTCATCATCTTCAAACAGCGAAGGGATTTGCAGCTTGTCTTCAATGTCTTCGATCTTCACCGAGCCGTCCGCCAGAAGCGTTCCGTCATCTCGCGGGACGATTTCCGGATTGGCGAGATCGCCCATTGCCGGCAGGTCGCCCATGATGTTTTCCGCCAGGTCGTGAAGCGTGATGATTCCTTCTATGGATCCGTATTCATTGATGACGACTCCGATATGATTTTTTGTCCTCCGAAACGTTTCCAACACGGTTAAGGCCGGTGTTTGTTCGGGGATGTACAGAGGCTCGAAAACAACTTCATCCATGTGAAGCGACTGGTTGTTGATATAGTCGGACAGAATGTCCTTGATGCTTACCGCCCCCCGAATGTTATCGATATGGTTCTCGCAAACGAGCAAACGCGTATGGGGGGATTTTAAGGCTCTTTCGATGATTTTGCCTGGATCATCCTTCAAATCAATCCATTCCACATCCACGCGAGGTGTCATCAAGGCACTGGCATGCTTGTCTCCGAAGCGGATGACTTCATTAATGATATCGGATTCTTCTTTTTCAATGATGCCGTGCTCAGAGCCCTTTCTTAGAAGGATCAGCAATTCTTCTTCCGATAAAGGCGCCTCTTCGCGGGTTTTAATGCCGAAAAGTTTTATGACGAATTTTGTCGAAATGCTCAGAACCCAGACAATCGGATACGTGATAGCGCCGAAGACCTTCATGGCGGGAGACAGGAACATGGCAATCGATTCGGCGTTGTTCAGAGCGATTGTTTTAGGGACCAGTTCGCCGATGATTAAAGAGAAGTACGTAATAACACCGACAACAATCAGAACGGCGAGCGTATGGGCATAGGGGACCAGGAGATCAATATTCAAAAAAAAAGCCGCTAAATCCCCCGACAGGGTCAAACCGCCATAGGCGCCGGTCGCAATTCCTATCAGTGTAATGCCCACCTGAATGGCCGAAAGGACTTTTTCCGGCTCCTCCAGGAGCCGTAACGCAGCTTTGGCTCCGATACGGCCGGATCGTGCCTGTTCTTCCAGCAACGATTTGCGTGCTGAAACAAGGGCGATTTCATACATGGCGAAAACGCCGTTCAATAAAAGCAGGATGGTGATAACGAGCAATTCCACAGTAGCCGAATCCTATGATTTTTTATCGCGCACTGTTTGTTGGTGCGTTTGCATCCTATCTTACATTTATTTATGAGTCAATCAAGCTTTACGATGAGAGTGTGCGCCGGGAAATCTTCGTAGAATCAACATTGTCAGGCTATTGTTTGAAAAAACATTGGATTAAATCATGTAAACAAATGTCTTGATTTAATCACCGTATTTTCCCATAGTAGCCGAAAAATCAGGTAAACCTAATCGCCCCGATTTTAACTGAAGACCGTTTAAATTATGATCAAAGCTGCGTATGAATTATTGAAACAGAAGATAGACAACGTGGACATGCCCTATCTGTATTATGATAATACGCCTGATGGGCACGGGCAAAGTCTGATTCTGCTTCATGCAACCGGTTTCCCTCCCCAGCTCTGGCATCCTGTTGCCATGCAACTTTCTGAGGTCTATCGAGTCATTGTTCCGTTTTATACTGACCACAGAGAACCGGATGCAGACAGCGGGACGATAAGCTGGATGTCTCTGGCGAAAGACTTTGAAGAATTCTGCCGCGGTCTGAATATGAAAAGACCTTTGGTGGTAGGCCATTCGATGGGCGCAAACATTGCCGTCATTTCCGAAGCGGTCTGTGGATTGAAACCCGCCGCCTTGATTCTTATCGAACCCATATTTCTCATTCCGGAATTATACGGTATTCCTTTTACGGTAGAAGACCACCCCTTCGCTTCAAAATCGATCAAACGTATTGATCATTGGCGCGATGAAGAAGAACTCAGCGGATACCTGAAATCGAGACCGCTCTTTAAAAGATGGGATCACAATGTCCTGGAACTTTATATTCGATATGGTTATAAGTCGACGCCGGATGAAGGGATTCACCTGATTTGCTCGCCGCAGCGCGAAGCGATATTATTTATGGGAGGCATGTCGTATAATCCGTGGCCGCTTTTTCCCGGGATTGAAAGTCCCGTTCTTGTATTAGAAGGAGAAGAAAGCGAAAATCAAAATTATGTTCAGTTGAAAAAAGCGTCTTCGCAAATGCCGCAAGGATCTTACAGGCAGCTAAAGGAGGCCGGCCATCTTATTCCCATGGAAAAGCCAAGGGAAACGGCCAATATCATATTGGACTATTTAGGCAATCTAATAAAAAAATAGAGATAGATCATTAATCGAAAAAAAACTTGGGAAAATACGATAATTGATTGAAATTTTATTTATTATCATGTAAAAACATATCGAATTTGCGGCATTAAGTGTTTTCAAACCAATGATAACCCAAAAAATTATCGAGGAGGAAACAAGAATGGCAAAGGCAAGAAAGGGTGATGTGTTTAGTTGTGAGCAGTGCGGTCTTGTGATGGTTGTCGATGACGCAGGTAATGCAGCAGCGGCCGACATTATTTGCTGCAAAAAAGTGATGGTCAAAGGAAAAGCAGCGGCGGCGAAATCCAAGCAAAAGGCAGCGAAACTGGCAGCAGCAAAAACGGTTGCCAAAGTAGCGGAAAAAGTAAAGAGTAAGTCTGCTGCCAAATCTGCAAAACCGGCCGCAAAAGCTAAGGCAGTTAAAAAAACAACAACAACCAAAACTGTTGCAGCAAAGGCTTCGGCAAAAAAACCGGCAGCGAAAAAGCCCGCAGCCAAAGCGAAAGCCGCAAAGACAAAAAAATAATAAGCGGACTTTTATAATAGGTGCAATTAAAAAACCCCCGTCACACTATAATGATTTTAGCGTGAAAGGGGGTTTTTTACATTTTTATTTGACCAGCATGACGGGACACTGAGAAAGAATGCCGATTTTGTAACTGATCGTTCCCCATCCCTGGGAAGGATTATCCAAATTAATTTTGTGGGAGTTCATGATAATAAGATCAATATGTTTTTTTTCCGCAAAAGACAAAATTTCCTGAACACGATCGCCAAATAATATTGTCGAGGTCATATCCATCGCATTGTTTATTCGCGGTGCTGTCAAGGTGTTCATATTTTTCTGGGCTTTGATTTCCAGCTTCGTATAGAAATCCTGGAATTCTGTAAAAGTCGTATCAGCGATTATTTCAATGACATGTAATAAATGAACTGCGCTACCGTCATCCATTGCAATTTTGAAGGCGATATCGAGCGCCTTTTTGTTTTCCTTGGCGAAATTCAGAGGGACCAGAATATTCTTAAACATTATTATTTCTCCGCCACTCAGTTTGATCGGTTGAAAAAGTATAGTTTAAAGAAGTTTTCAAAGTCAAGAAAGGACTTCAGGTAGAATTTGCTTGAGAGAATATGGTCCCAAATTGAAAGATGTAAAAAAAAAAATTTGCACGGCCGGGCCTCGAGACGTTAATAAAAAAGGCCTGACATTTCGGAAATCCCTTGGGTCAGGCCTTTTTGAATTCTTGGATCAATAATAATTATTAAACTTTTTCAATAACAACGGCATTGGAATTTCCGAATCCGCCGCAGAGTGTTGCCAAACCGTATTTTGCATCCGGATAATCCGTTTTCATCCTGTTCAACAGAGTAACCAGAACGCGGGCACCCGATTCTCCCAGGGGATGTCCCAGCGCAATGGCGCCTCCCCACGTGTTGACTTTCGTAAAGGGCGGTTTGGGGTTGTCAAGTTTCAACTCCCTGACGCAAACGAGAGACTGGCTGGCGAAAGCTTCGTTAAGCTCAACAGCGCCGATATCATCAGGAGTCAAACCCGTTTTCTCGAAGAGTATTTTGGTGGAGAAAATGGGGCCGATACCCATGACAGTTGGGTCATTGCCGGCCTGGGCGCCGAATTTGTATTTGTAGGTATAGGAAAGGCCCAACTCGTCGGCTTTATCGCGGCTCATCAGCAGCAAAAGCGCTGCACCGGCTGTTAAGGGTGATGAAAGCGCTGCCGATATCTTTCCGTTCTCCTTGAAGGGGGTTTTCATCGCCTTCATGGCAACGGGGTCCGTACTTTCACGGATCCACTGGTCATGTATAACGTCAAATTCCGTTCCGTCTTCTTTATGCCCTTTGACCGGGATAATCTCATTGGCGAATTTCCCTTCGTCTCTCGCTTTTTTGGCCATTTCATTGGAATAGACGGCAAATTCGATCATATCATCGACAGACACATTATAAATATCGGCCACCTTTTCCGCCGTCATACCCATGCCCAGATCACCGACATTGTAACGTTTCATCAGGTTCGGTGACATATCCATGGCGTAACCCATGGGGACCTTTTCCATGTCTTCCACGCCACCGGACAGCATAATGTCGACTTCTCCCGTCATAATGGCTCTGGCGGCATTCATCGTGGCGGACATCCCGGACGGACATTGATTGCAGACCGACTGTGTGGGGATCGATTCCGGTAGACCTGCTGCCAGCCAGGAGGCCCTACCGATATCATTCTGCATCCCGGAAAGATTCGCCGCGCCAATAAATGAGCCTTCGATCATTTCGGGTTTCACTTTGGGGTTTCTTTCAAACATGGCTTTGTAAAGTGTTTCAAGGAGTTGATCTGGCCTGACGTTTTTGAACCAGCCCTTTTCCTTGTGAGCACGCGCATTGGCCGTTCTGATACCATCAATAAATACACATTCTTTCATTTTAAATCCTCCTGGAATTCCCTGGACAGGGTTTATTTGCAGCTTTTATCCATACGATAAAAACCAGTATTTTACGTTTGGAGTATACGTAAGCGATTCAATTTGTGTCAAGATAAATATATGTTTATCAAAAAAAATTGCTTTTTTATAGACCGTTTTAAAAATATTATTTTACCGTCAGTCCGACCACTCGATAATTGAATTCGTAATTAAGAGCGCCGCTCCAATTTTCCTGAAAAACGTTTTTGTATCGTGTCCCGTATGTCGGTCCGACCGGTTTCCCGTAAGTATAAAACCAGTTCACAATAGGACTGCCTGTAAATCCCAGAGCAATCCAATAAGCGCCCGGCATGAGAACGGCATTGTCGCGGCCGAAATCGAAATCCTGCCATCGATAGCCGGGCTTGAGGGATAATTCGTCGAGGGCGACCATGTCACTGGTATAAAGAGGCTCACCCGGTTTGCCGTTGTGATCCTGATATATATTGATCCAGAGCCAGCCTTCACCGCCGAAATTGTGAAGGGCCAGTCCTACTTTTTTTAATTGCAGAGGTTTTCTCAAAATGACGATCTGAGCATACTGGGTTACATTCGTGGTGACATATTCGGCCGTTTCAACCAAAAAATTCTTGGTCATTTCAAACTGGTTTTTCCCCGATGCGGTCGTTTTTCGTGGGAAGGCAAAATCCACATCTTCCGGAAATTGAAGATTTCCGAAAACAAACGGCGTATCATAGACCAGTTCCTTTTTTACCTTTTCCGGGATGACGGGCGGCGGGGGCGTCGGCTTCACTTCGATCTGTTTGAAATGGGCTTTAACATCCGGCGAAAGAAGGAAATTTTTCGGACCGTAAGTCTGCCGATTGCCCGTTATTTTGACATTGTCTTTGATAAAATCGGCATGAATGGTCTCCTGCAGAGAGGGACTTCCCGTTGCATCCTGTGTTTGTGTCCAGCGAAGCAAGCCGTCATTTTTTGTCTCCTGATTATCCGTGCCGATTTCGATACGCACAAAACGATTGGACACAAAAAGTTGCGTATTTTGAGGATCGAAAGGAACCCAATCCAGATCGGGAAACCAGACTTCAATCCAGGAATGACGCCCCTGTCCCATTTTTAAGGTCAGGACGCCGTTTTGCCAGGTGATATCATAAGACTGATTCAGTGTGACGCCATTGACGATGCGTACGGGGATTCCAACCGCCCGAAGCATAGCGGAACTTAAGTGAGAATAGTTCTGGCAATTACCTTTGCCCGCTTCCAGGGCATAGAGGGCATCATAGCGAACGGGCGGCGTCACATATTGGATATGATCGACAACCCAGGAGATGATCTGTTGCACCGCGTCAAACTCCGTGCGAGCATCTATCGTGAGTCGAACCGCCAGGTCGCGAATCTGTGGATGGTTCGTCTGGACAAGCTCTGTGGCTTTAAGGTAGTACGCCAGGCGGTCATCAAACTTTTCCAGCGGAAAGGGCGCTTCCGTATGGATGGTATCGAGCTTTGTTTGGCTGGAGGCGTTGAAGCTGAGGCGGACGTCCACGGCCTTGGGCACTTTGGCCCAGGTGGCGGTTACAATCTCGTTGCCGCGCCGATCTGTATTCTTTTTCTTTTCCTGAGGATCGGGAGAAAAAATAAGCGCGACATCCTTTATAGACTGTTGATAAGTGGGCGATTGGAAGCTTTGCGGAATCACGAAGCTTAAGTCGAGTTTTCTCATCCCGTCCATCGTGGTTATTTGTTCCCGTAGCTCATAATGGATGAACGAGCCCATATTGCCCTGGACAGTGATATTTTCAGCCACGGCGGGAATGGGAGCAACAAGAAATAAGGCAATAATGAGACAGAAAATTTTTTTCATTTAATGTTTCCTTGATGTCTTCGCTGTGATGACGTCGAATTAGAAGACTGCCGGTTTGCAAATGACCTCTCTGACTTTAAGATCAAAGAAATTTGCGCTGTTGGCCGGCTTGATGACCAGTGCCGTATCGGCGCCGTGGGCCGTGCCGCCGATGGATATGACGTTTTCATCGGTGCGAATGAGGCCGGCATCCGTTGCCATCAATGCCAGCTCGATAGCTACTTTGGTGCCCTGACCGAATGTTCGCAACGTGTAGGCCATGATTTCATCGACCTGATAAGTCCCCAGTTTTTTTCTCACCCCGCGCCCGACGCCGCCGAAGGCATGCTGGCCGGTAAAGATGGTTACATGCCGCGATGCAAGGCGCTGGCGTTCTTCATCGGATAATTCCTGGTAATCGGGCTTCAGAAAACCTGCCACATGGGTGACAGCGATTATTTTGATCTCTTCGAGAAAAACATTGCGGGCAGAAATGGCCGTCTTGCCGCTGCACGTAGCGACAAGAACGTTTTTAACGGATAATTCCTGCGCCCTTTTGGCAGCGACCTCCAAGACGGATTTCGTATTTATGGCGCCTGCTTTTAAAAAATAACGACAGTTTAGATCATAATGATGTTTTTTTTCCGCCATATTAAGTTCCTTTCATTCAATTGCGTATAAGAAATGATGCCTCCGTGCGGCAAATCGTCGTGTCCTTGTCGGATTGTACAATACACTCGCCGCTGATCCGGGAGCCTTCAACTTTGTAAGCCCTGGCTTCGGCGATGAGACTGCCGTCGCTGACCGTTGCCGGAAAATCATTTTTCATCTCAACACATGTTATGCGTTCGTTGGCGGACAGGAGCGTCATACCGGCATGAGAGATGGTTTCAACGGCCAGGGCCGAGATCAACCCGTCCTGAACGGTACCGTTGATCTGGATAAAATCGTTTCTGATCGGTAAGCGGAACCTGGCAAAGCCTTTCTTGATTTCATCCGATAAGGTCCCCAGAAATTTCAGAAACGGGTTGGCTGGCTCGCCCGATCGGAGACGCCTCAGGTAGATTTCATAATCCATAACGAAAGCAGAGGCATGGTCGATGGAAACATTAAGCGATTTGGCAAGCCTTAACTGTTCACCCGGTGTAATCCATTCAACTTGCAGATAACGGACGATCTGATCTTCCGTAAAGCCGATTCGTCTCGCCTCCTTGACCGTGACGGCATAGGCTTCAATTTCCGTGCACCGATCGACATAACTGACCGTTCGATCGAATAGTTCCCGGCCGTCTTTGTGTTGTTTAACATGAACCAGTTCATGGATGATGTCGAGATGGAGAATTTCCTTCGGAGACGTTTGCAGATGATTTTGGGAAATGTAAACCGTTCCATCGTCATCGTCGACAAACATATAATACGGCCTGTCGATGATATGGACTTTGTTGTTTTGCAAGATGTCTTCCGCTGCTTCTTTGCTGCCGAAGATATCAATCAGGGCGGGGCTCATCCTGATATTGGGAAAAATATCCGTGATTTTATACTCGCCGGGCTCTAATTGACGGTTGATTTTTATCATGTAAACCTTCCCCTCAAACACCTTGTCCAGCATTTATAGCGCAGGCTTTTGTTTACGAACCTGTTAACCTGATGGATATTCCGCTGTGTTCGATCGTCTTATCAGGACCAAGCATTTGAAAAATAAAAAAATCTCTAACATAATTCGAGAGGCGGTAAAATATTTATTTGATTGTTTTCTTACATCATCCCGTATTTTTTTAGTTTCTGATGAAGGGTCCGCCGGGTGATGCCCAGTCTTCTGGCCGCTTCGCTTTTGTTGCCGACGGCGGCCTCCAGAGTTTTGATGATCGTTGCCTTTTCGACCAGATCAAGGGGCATGTCAGACAAGGCGTTGGAATCGCCGGAAAGGGACTTCATGATGGATTCAACGGATTCTTCATCGAGAGGGGCGGGAAATATTTCTTCACTCAGGTATTCCGTCTGTGACAGGATGACGGCCCGTTCCACGGCGTTCATTAATTCCCTGATATTGCCGGGCCAGTGATATTTGAGGAGGCGGTCCATAGCCTGAGGCTTAAATCCCTTGACGTCCTTCCGGTTTTTCTCTGAAAATATTTTAAGATAATGCTGGGCGATCAGAGGAATATCTTCCTTCCTGTGTCGTAACGGCGGTACATTCAGCGTGACGACGTTTAACCGGTAATAGAGGTCTTCACGAAAACGGCCGGCTTCTATTTCCTGAAAGAGGTCCTTATTAGTGGCGGCGATGATGCGGACATCGACGCCGATCACTTCTTCACCGCCGACTCTGGTAATTTCCCTTTCCTGAAGGACGCGCAGAAGTTTGACCTGCATGGCCAGGGACATTTCACTCACTTCATCCAGAAACAGGCTGCCGCCTTCGGCTTGGCGGAATTTACCTTCCTTGCGACGGTCGGCACCGGTAAAAGCACCTTTTTCGTGGCCGAAGAGTTCCGATTCCAGCAGGGTTTCCGTAATGGCGGCGCAGTTGATTTTGACGAATGGACCATCTTTTCTGTAACTGTTGTAATGTATGGCCCCGGCAATCACTTCTTTACCGGTGCCGGACTCGCCGGTGATGAGCACCACGGCTTCCGTGGGGGCGACCAGAGCAACCGTTTCCATAAGCTTGGTCATGGCGGCGCTGCGACCGATCACGTTTCGTCTGTCAAACCGGGCGCCGATGGTTTCCTTGAGCTGAAGATTTTCTTCACGAAGCTGCATGTGGTCCATGGCCCGTTCCATAGCCAGCCGTAATTCGTCGAAATCCAGGGGTTTCGTCAGATAATCATAGGCACCTTTTTTCAGGGCCTCCACAGCTGTTTCGACGGAAGCATAGGCCGTCATGATAATCACGGGGATGGACGGATTGATGGCTTTGATCTGTGTCAGCGCTTCCAGACCGGAGACCTTGATCATGCGGACGTCCAGGAGGATCAGGTCATAGGGTCTTCGACTGACCTCATCCACCGCCGCACTGCCATCGCCGGCCTCCGCCACGGAATATTCCCATCCGGAAAGCAACGTCTTCAACATGGTCCGGTGGGCCGGATCGTCATCCACTACCAATATGGAGGGTTGTTTTGTTTTCATTTTGTCATCCTTCAGCCGGCAGAAGCAGGGTCACGATGGTACCGCGGCCGGGTTCGCCGGCTATTTTGATGTCGCCGTCATGGGCATCCATGATTTTCTGAACAATGGGAAGTCCCAAACCTGTGCCGGCTTGTTTTGTCGTAAAATAAAGATCGAAAAGCCGTTCGAGATCCTTTTCTTCAATGCCGCGGCCTGTATCGGCAATCTCAATCCGGATGACGGCGTCCGTATCCGTGAGCGAAACGGAAAGAACACCGCCCGCATCCATCGCCTCCACGGCATTTAAAAAGAGGTTTAGCAAGGCCTGTTCCATGGCGTCTTTGTCGATCAGAACCTCTCGGACCCCTGCCGGGACATCCGTTTTGATGGTTATATTTTTTTCTTTAGTCTGTCGTTCTATCAATTTTAGACTATGACTGATAATCGGTTGCAGGGACTGGCGTTTTTTTTCGAGGGACAGGGGACGGGTAAATGTCAGGAGCTGGGTGATGACGCGGTTCAGACGTTCGACCTCCCGAACCATGATGTCGGCCGTGTTCCTGTCTTCGGGAACATCGCGGTACCGCTCCCGGAAATAGGTGGCAAAGCCCTTGATGGAGCTTAAAGGATTGCGAATTTCATGGGCAATCCCCGAAGCGAGGCTCCCAATGGAGGCCAAGCGCTGAGTACGGGCGATTTCTCTTTTAAGCTGCTGCACTTCCGTGATATCCCGGAAGAGGATGACATAACCCATAAAAGCCCCGTCTTCCTCTTCCAGGATCGCGGCAACGACATCCAATCGTATAAATTGCCCACCCGCCGGACAATCCAGCTCTTTTTCGATCACGCGGCCACCGGTTTTAAGTTCCTGCGTCAAATCTTTGATGAACATGGGCAGCACTTCAGACGCCTCCTTATTGAGGACCTCCGAAGCGGAAAGGTACAGGATATTTTCCGCCGACTGGTTGATAGAAATGACGGCCCCTTTCTGATCGATAGCAATCAGGCCGATAGGCATATGGTCCACCAGACTGTCGGAAAAAGCTTTAATTCGGGACAGGGACGTTTTGGTGGACTGATACCCTTGAGCCAGTAAAAGCATAACGATGCCGGAAAATCCGATTAAGAGGAGGATAACGCCCATGAAGATAGCGTGATTCAAATCTTCCGCCCTGGCTTTTTCGATCGGTTCCATGTCCAGGCCGACAAAAATGATGTATCCGAGCGAACCCTGATCGTCATACCGTTTGTATTTGGAGGAAATCCGGCCGTGAAAGGTCTCGAAGCGCGCATCCAACGGGGCAAAGCGTCGATAAACTTCGAATGTATCCACGCCATCTGATTTGGCGACCCGGCGCCATTGGACGTTTTTTATTTTTGAAACAGCAACCAGATCGAGTTCTGTGCCGTAGGATTCGCCGATTAAGGAAGGGTCGCTGTCGGCGAGGATGGTGCCTCGCAGGTCCGTCACGACAAGATAATCGATACCCGGCTGCTGCGCCGTTTCGATTAAAAGCTTCTGCAGCTGAAAGCCGCTCCATCGCATGCCGACCCCCGTCCTCGCGCCGGCTTCGAAAGAGCGGATCAGAGCGGCCCCTTTTTCCACCAGAAGCTTCGTGGTGTACTCCCTTTGCTTGTTGATATTCTCCAGCGTCAAGTAGATGAAAAGCGGCAGCAGAACGGCAATTGCCGCGATGATAAACCAGGGCGAGATAAAAACCCAGATGTTCTCTTTTTTTAACAGGGATTTATTCTTCATATGGGCCGTTCCTGCAAAATAAGCGCCCAGTGACGGGTTGAGTGGTAAGACCGTCCATTCGTGATGCGTTGTTGAAAAGAACGCATACCGTAATGACTATTAATTAACCATATGGATACCATATCGGATATTTTTTAGCCACAACATATCGGATTAATAGGTTCGCAACAGAAGAGAATGGAATAATAATCCATATAATTAAAGAGATAGATTATGTGGCATGACCGGTGCAATACTCAGGGCAAAAGAGAAGAACCGAAAGGAGAATTAAACAATGAAAAAAATAAGCATGGTCGTAATGAGCGTCGTCTTCCTGACCACCCTGGCGACATCCGCCTTTGCCTTCGACTGGAACAGAGGGCCGGGACGTGGACTTAAGGACCGTGGAGACTGGCCCGGCATCTCGAAATACCTTAATCTTACGGACGAACAAAACACATCGATTAACGCTCTTCGCAAAGAACACCTGAAGGACATAAAACCGCTTCAGGATGAGATGTTCGCCAAGCGGGGCGATCTAAGACTAATGTGGCTGGAGACGGAACCGAATCAGGAACAGATATTGGCTCTGCAGAAGGAGATCAGAACCATCCGCGACAAGATGCAGGACAAAGCCACGGAGTTCAGGATTGCCGTAGGGAAAATCCTGACGCCGGAACAGAAGGAAAAGCTTCAGACATCTTTTAGAAACCGTGGCTATCGACACCATCACGACCGGTATGGTGCGTATGGTTGTCCGGACGGTTTTTACGGTCGAGGTTACAAACCTGGTCCGGACAGAGGCATGAGGGGCAACCGGTAAACCAACTTTTAATCACCCTCCTTCAAAATCCCCGGCGGATGGATCTGTGCTGCCGGGGATTTTTCGTTGTGAAACGACTTGAGTACCCATGTGAAAGCCAGGATGCAAGGAATCCAAGGGGGCTAGCGGCAGGTAGCCAATTCACCGACACACTGCAACGATCGGATGGCATCCGGCATGCCGACAACACCGTCCTTGACCACATCCAGATCGTCAAAATCACCCGAAGGCGTTATGCCGGCGACAATCTTTAAGATGGCAATCACGGATTCCATACTGATCAGAGTATTTTCTGTGACCGTCATGTTGTCGGTGCGGACCGTTTCGGAAACGATACGGTTGCCGGATGCCGTTTTACCCTCGGCGTAGATTCGGAAAAAAATTTCGCCGGTGCGGGAGGCTTTGTATTGATAGGTAAAGACAGTCTCAGCGCCGGGATTCAAAATCGAAACAGAGGAGGGATCGGGCCCGCTGATTAACGAGGGTCCGCCGGGGAAGCTTGTGTAAACGGCGGTCACCATCGGATAAACAGTCTCCAGGTTCTGCGAACTGTTGTTGATTACCTGAACGGTCAGGGTAAACGTCTGGTCCTGGAGCGGGGATTCCATCGGCAGATCGACGGTGACGTCAAGGCCGGGAGTGATCGTGGAAAGAGACCCCTTTGAGTAACTGTAAGTTTCATCATAAGAGTCGTTGGTAGCGCCGACGTATCCATAGAGGGAAAAATTGCCTTCGTCGGTGGCCTGATAGATATATTCATAGGATGCCGTTGTCTGGCCGGCGGCCAGGTTTCCGATACTGATTGGTGCGGTTCCACTGATCAGTTCGGCGTCGCCGGTACCGTAGAGACCGAATCCGTTCAGTGTGACGTCGGTAAGATCCCAAGAGGAAACATTCTCGATCTGTATTTGAACGGGGAAGAAAGTGCCCAGGGGGATGGTGGAATCGAGGGGCTCCATGGCGACGTTCAGCAGGGGTTGATAATGGGCTTCTACCCGGCCGTACATCGGGGGGGAATCGATATGCCCCCAATACCAGGCTTCGGCGGAGATGGTGGCCGTGACGAGAGCGTCTTCGGCCTGATACCTGATGTATCCGTAGCCCAGGTTGTCGGTGTAGACGACCAGTCCTTCCTGTTGGCTGTCCTGATAGGTCATGGTTTCGTTTCCCGTACCAAGGGGCTCGATAGCGCCTTTCGTTGCGCTCAGTAAAACAGGATAGTGCTTCAGGGGTTTGCCGGAGTTCTCATCATAGGTGAAGAAAGTCAGGTCCTGGGTGTCTCCGGCGGTGGCAAAAATATCAAACGATTCGGGATTGAAATCGATCTTGACCTTGGCCAGTGGGGCGGCACCATAAATGAAAGCATCATCAGACCATACGTGCGGGCTGGTGCCTTCGAAGGAAGCGGTTATCTTCCGGCTTACACCGGAGGCATTGTACCATCCGGGCCAGGAAGGCCGGGCCTGCAGTTTGATCCAGAACGTATCGCCGCTCCTGAAGGTATTGGGCGGCGGTGGATTTTCGGTCCCTGGTTCAGGCCAGTCGGCGGTAACAGCTGTCCATTTGATAGAGGGTGCGGTCGTGCTGTCTTCACCGTCCCCGACAAGGGTGATTTGAATCTCGGAACCGGCATCGGGGCCATAATCGATAATATCGTACAGGCGCAAATCATCCGTCAATGAATCGTCCCAGCCGGAGATGGTGACGGCATAGGTTCCACAGGCCATACATCGTTCCTCGGATGTGAGCTCATCGATCCAGCATTCCCACCGGGGTGTTGGAGATCCGTCATGAATTGTGGCGGTTATGGTTATTTCCCCCTCGGGGGCAACCTGGTCGGGTATGGATTGGACGGAACCCCACAGCTCGCCGTTCCACAAGGCGTCTTCGGATGTTTCTTCCGCCCAGGCGGGAATACCGATCATCATAATGAGAATGAAAAAAAAGATTGTTGAAAAAACAATGATAACGGGTTGGCGTGGATTTTGAGGGTTATGAGCGGGCATTTGAGAAACCTCCTTCTAACCAAGCCAAATGGGAGGCAGGCATGCGAAAAATTTTGCGTGCAGACCGGAAAAATCATCGATTATGATGTTAGAGTTTGTCTAACATGAAATTTCCTTAATTGTCAAGGTAGGGGGGCATCTAAACTTAAAGTTGAATAATGCGGCGTTCTGTTATAAGTGAACCACATAAAACATCACACAGGAGAGGCAACGTGGGAATGACGATTACGGAAAAGATACTCTGCGCCCATACGGACTTGAAGGAGGTGCATCCCGGGATGCTGATCAATGCCCGTGTGGATATAGCTCTGGGGAATGACATTACGGCTCCTATCGCAATAGATGAGTTTCGGAAGGCCGGCGGGGAAAGAGTCTTCGACAAGGATAAGGTGGTCCTCCTGCCCGATCATTTTGCGCCCAACAAGGATATCAGCGCCGCCGAACAATGCAAGATGATGAAAGAGTTTGCCATAGAACAGAACCTTACCCACTATTACGAAGTAGGGGAATGCGGCATCGAACATGCCCTCCTGCCCGAGCAGGGCATTGTTTTGCCGGGTGACGTGGTTATCGGCGCCGATAGCCATACCTGCACCTATGGTGCGTTGGGCGCTTTTGCCACGGGTTCCGGAAGCACGGATCTGGCGGCGGCCATGCTGTCGGGCGAAGCGTGGTTCAAAGTCCCCGAATCCATCAAAATCGTTTTTTCCGGAAAACCTAATCAATGGGTTTCGGGTAAGGATTTGATCCTTTATCTGATCGGTATGATCGGCGTAGACGGCGCCCTTTACAAAGCTCTGGAATTTACCGGAGAAACGGTCAAAGACTTGACCATGGCCGATCGATTGACGATCTGTAACATGGCCATCGAGGCCGGCGCCAAAAACGGTATCTTCGCTCCTGACGAAACAACGACCGAATACGTCAAAGGCCGGGCAAAAAAGCCGTATCAATTCCATCAGTCCGATACCGATGCCGTTTATGTAAAGGTCATTGAAATCGATGTATCGAAAATAGAGCCCCAAGTCTCATTTCCCCATTTACCGTCGAATGCGCGGGGGATCAGCCAGGTGGGAAATATCAAAATCGATCAGGCCGTCATCGGGTCCTGTACAAACGGACGTATCGAGGACCTGCGCGCCGCCGCTGCCATTTTAAAAAACCGTAAGGTTGCGCCTTATGTGCGGCTCATTATTATTCCGGCGACGCCGGAGATTTATCGGACGGCGATGCAGGAAGGTCTTTTTGATATATTCCTGGATGCCAAGGCCGTGATCAGTACACCGACCTGCGGACCCTGCCTGGGCGGCTACATGGGTATCCTGGCCGATGGGGAGCGTTGCGTCAGCACGACCAATAGAAACTTCATCGGACGCATGGGGCATACGGGCAGCGAGGTCTACCTGGCCAGTCCCGTTATTGCCGCGGCCTCGGCGGTTTTAGGGAGAATTGGTGGACCGGGGGAATTAAAATAGCGGCACATGAGGCAAGGAACAAGGGTCAAGAATAGAAGTTCAAGGTAAAAATTGAGGGAGGGGTATCGAAATGTTTTTTAAAGGAAGAATCTGGAAATTCGGCGATAATATCGATACGGACGCCATTATTGCGGCACGTTATCTCAACACCTCCGATCCCAGGATCCTCGCATCCCATCTAATGGAGGACATTGTCCCGGATTTTGTTCAAAAGATCAGTCGGGGAGATATTATCGTGGCCGGTGACAATTTCGGCTGCGGTTCTTCCCGTGAACATGCCCCGATCGCCATTAAAGAAGCCGGCATCGCCTGTGTTGTGGCGAAGAGCTTTGCCCGTATATTCTACAGAAACGCCTTCAATATGGGGTTGGCCATTTTCGAATCTCAGAAATTATGGGATAAGGTTTCCGAAGGTTCCGTCATTGAAGTCGATGGAGATAAAGGTGATATTGTCATTGACGATGATCAAAAAGAAAAACTGTCCATTAATCCTATTCCATCTTTTATGCAGGAACTCATCAAAGACGGCGGATTGATGAAGCACCTGGCCTTAAAGAAAAAGGCATGAAAAAGATCGTTACGTTTGATCCTATTGTGATCCCCCTCCCGGAGAAAATGATATACCGAAGGCTGGGTTATAAGACGGGCGTCACCCAAGTAACGCCCGCACAGACCACCGAAATACAAAAATATGTAGAAGACGCCCAGTCTATAATCCATCTAATGGGTACGGCCTTGCATTTGCCGATTGCGGAAAGGTCGGCCGTGGATATACGACTGGAAAATGGCGTGACGTTCCATAGCCGCAAGTTGTCGACTTTCTTGTCGAAAAGCACGGAAGTTCTCATAATGGCCGCGACGGCGGGAAACGATATCATGGAGGCGATTAGAAAAGATACGACCGGCAGTAATGTAACACGTGGTGTTGTCCTGGATGCAACAGCCAGCGAAATGGTCGATGCCGCATTAGACTGGATTGTAGCTTATTTTAATCAGTTGCTGCGCAGGGAAAACAGAACGGTGACCCAAAGCCGGTTTTCTGCCGGCTATGGTGATTTTCCATTAACGGATCAGGTCGTGATCCATAAGATTTTAAATCTGGAAAAAATTGGTGTTTCGATAACGGAAAGCTGCATGTTAATTCCCGAAAAATCCGTGACGGCCATCGCCGGGATCATCGGATAATGGAGTCCTTAATGATGAACAAGAAACAAACAATCAAGGCCATGTTAAAGGAAAAGATTCTGCTGCTCGACGGTGCTTTGGGAACAAAAGTCATGATCCTGGATGGCGCCATGGGAACGGAACTGCAGAAAAAAGGCATGCCGGTCGGTGTCTGCCCGGAGCTGTGGTGTCTGGAACATCCGGAAGCCGTCAGCGATATCCATACCGCTTACAAAAAGGCGGGGGCTGATGTGGTTTACACCGCCACGTTCGGAGGCAATCGAATAAAGCTGGCGGAGTACGGTTTGACCAATGTACGGGAAATGAACAAAAAGCTGGCGCGCCTGGCAAAGAAGGCCGTCGGCAAAGATACCCTGGTGGCCGGCGACATCAGTTCGACCGGTCTTTTTGTCGATCCTTTCGGTCCCCTGGCATTTGAAGAAGCCGTTGATATTTATAAAGAACAGGTGCAGGGTTTGATCGAAGGCGGCGTCGACCTTTTTGTCATTGAAACGATGATCGATATTCAGGAGACCCGGGCGGCTCTTCTGGCCGTGAAAGAAACGGCGCCCTATTTTACCCTGGTCACCATGACCTATGAAAAAGAAGGAAGAACCTTAAATGGGACGGATCCATTGACGGCGCTCATTACCCTTCAGAGTTTGGGCGCCGATGCCGTGGGCTGCAATTGCTCTACCGGACCTGAAGACATGGTCGCGATCATTGCGGCGATAAAGCCCTATGCGAAGGTTCCCCTGGTTGTGAAGCCCAACGCGGGAATGCCGCGACTGGAAGGCAACCAAACGATATTTGACATGGATGCCAGGAGCTTTGCTTCATTCGGTCCGAAACTGGCGGCGGCCGGCGCCAATATCATCGGCGGCTGTTGCGGAACGACGCCTGAATTTATTCGCCGGTTAAAACGATCTCTCTCGGGTATCAAACCGTCGGCGGTGGAAAGAAAATCCATCAGTGCCGTCAGCTCGGCCTGGGGCCATAAAATATTCGAAAAAGAAAATCCTTTGACGATCGTCGGTGAGCGACTCAATCCGACGGGGAAAAAGCGCCTGCAGCAGGAGCTTCTTGACGGCAGCATGACCCTTGTGCGCCAGATGGCTCGTGAGCAGGAGCAGAGCGGCGCCGAGCTTCTGGATGTCAATGTGGGCGTCCCCGGAATTGACGAGGTCAGGAAAATAGAAGATATTATCCGCGTGCTGGCCACGGTCTCAAAGCTTCCGCTCGTTGTCGATTCATCAAAGATCGAGACGATTGAGGCGGCCCTGCGTTTTTATCCGGGCCGGGCCTTGATCAATTCCATTTCCGGCGAGCAGGAAAAAGTCAAAAAACTCTTGCCCCTGGCGGCCAAATACGGCGCCATGTTTATTCTCCTGCCTTTGACGGACGGCGAGGTACCGGAGACTGCGGCTCGACGCATAGAGATCGTGAAGGATGTTTTCAAAAAAGCCCACCGGTACGGCTTCACCAAAGAGGATATTGTGGCCGATGGTCTGGTCATGACCGTGGCGTCCAATTCACAGGCGGCGGTGGAAACGATCAAAACCATCCAGTGGTATACTGACGTTTTTAACTGTCGGTCAATTGTCGGGCTGTCCAATGTTTCTTTTGGTATGCCGGAGAGGGAATGGATGAACGCCGCTTTTTTCTCGATGACTCAAACCGCAGGATTAACCATGGCGATTGCCAACCCCGGCAGTGAAAAATTGATTCATATGAAAGTAGCGGGTGATGTCCTGCTGGGGAAGGATAAAAACGCAACGACTTATATCGCCCATTTTTCAGATCTACCTCCGGAACCGAAGCCGATGAAAGGACCGTCGGAAAAACCTCCGGTTAAGGTAAGCGCCGCTGAGATAAAAATTACCACCTCAGAGGACAGCGTTCATCAAGCTGTTATTGAAGGAAACCGGGACAGGATTGTTGAAATACTGAAAGAAAGACTGGCGGCGGGCGAAGAAGCTTCGCATATCGTCGACAGCATGATGATTCCTGCAATTATTCATGTCGGCGGGCTGTTTGAAAAAAAGATATACTACCTACCGCAGTTGATCGCCAGCGCAGAGGCCATGAAAAAGGGCCTTGCGTACCTGGAGCCCATGTTGAAAACAACAAAAGTAACAAAAAAGGTAAAAGGGTCGGTACTGATGGCGACGGTCAAGGGAGACATTCATGACATCGGCAAAAATATTGTCGTCCTTTTGCTGCAAAACCAGGGATATCGAGTCATCGATCTTGGCAAAGACGTTAAGCCGGAGAGCATTATCGAAAAATCAAAAGAATTACGCCCCGATGTCGTTGGTCTTTCGGCACTTATGACCACGACCATGGTCAACATGAAAGACGTAATAGGACTGGCGGCCAAAGAAGGCCTTAAACTGAAGTTTATGGTCGGCGGAGCCGTTGTGACGGACGCCTATGCACGGTCTATCGGCGCGGCTTACGCGCAGGATGGGGTATCCGCGGTGAAAACCGTCGAGAAGTTAATCAAATCCGCTTAATCTGCGTCTGTCTTGAAATAGTTCATTCGAATTTTATTGACCAGCAGATGCGCCTTCCTGACAGGCTCCGGAAGACGATAGCCTCGGCAGCACGACAGTGCAATGTCGATGGCGGAGGGCAGGCTGATTTTATGTCCTTGTGAAATGAAAACCGGTTTAACATTATGCTTTGTTTTTACCACGGCCCCACAGACGCTGTTGTTGAAATGCAGAAGTGTGAATCGGCCCTTTTCATTTTCAACGGTTTCATGGGTGCCGCAAAGACGGGTTTTTGCGCATCCAATGGCGGGAATATCGAGAAATAACCCCATATGAGAGGCGAGACCAATGCCGCGCGGATGAGCGATGCCCTGGCCGTCGAACATGACCGCATCGGGTTTATTTCGAAGTTTGGCAAATGCGGCAAGAAGGGCGGGTCCTTCCCTGAAACTGAGGAAGCCCGGTACGTAAGGAAAGGTTGATTCCACGATGTGGGTGCAGTCTTCGATGACGGACATGGATTGGTAGTCCAGTAATATCGCCGCCGCGAAAAAGATATTGCTTCCTTTGGCATACGATATGTCGGCGCCCGCAATGGTCCGGATCGGCATGGGTAAATCCTGGTCCTGCAATATTAATTTGTTGCGGAGTGCATTCTGGATAACCACCGCTTCCTGGTAATTGCAGTTCCAACGATGCAAATGGTTAATCTTCATGGCTGCTTTGTATAATTTGCAATTGATATTTCAAAGACATTTTGATAGTCAACCTAAGACGTTTGTGGAAGTTTGTCAAAACATATCCACCTTCATGTAATCACGGAATCAGCATAAAACCTTATCAAATGGTATCACAAAAAATTTTGCTTCAATCTGTAAAGATATAGGATGGTCTGCATCATATGACAAAAAACGAGCTCGGCAAACGTATTTTCGAATTGTCCAATATCAAGGGGGAATTTCTACTGCGATCGGGCGTCACAAGCAACGAATACTTCGACAAATACCTTTTTGAATCGCCGCCGGACATTCTAAAGGCTGTTGCCGAATCCATGTCCAAGCTTTTACCGCCCAAAACAGACGCTCTTGCGGGACTGGAACTGGGGGGGGTTCCCTTGGCGACCATGTTATCGCAAATTACAGGTATTCCGGCTCTTTTTATAAGAAAAGCAGCAAAGGATTACGGCACCTGTAAACTGGCTGAAGGCGGTGATGTGAAAGGCCGCCGCCTTGTCATCATCGAAGACGTCGTGACGTCGGGCGGCCAGATCATTAAATCCGTGGCGGAGCTGCGAACATTGGGTGCCGTTATATCAGACGTCCTATGTGTCATCGATCGTGAGGCGGGAGGACAGGACAATCTTGTCGGAGAAAAATTAAGGCTTCACGCCCTGTTCACCATGTCCGAATTGAAAAGACTTGGTGCGGCAGCTTAAAAAGCATAGATTCAACGTTTACTTAAAAATTAAGGAAGGAGAGACTATGGCTGTTGAAAAATTTCCAATTGAGGCAGGTCATATCATGATGTTTGCCAGGGCCATCGGGGATGCAAATCCGATTTATTACGATGAGAATTACGCCAAAACGACGGAGTTGGGGGGCGTTATCGCGCCGCCTACGTTTGTTCAGTCGAGTGCTCAGTATGATCCCGATTACTTTCTGCGTCCGAAAATCGGTCAACCCTGGATGGGTTCAGGCAAGGAACCGACAGGCATCAAGCCGGGGCAGGGCAGTGGAGGCGGATCGGGACGGGGCCTTCACGCGGAACAGCATTACGAATACCACAAGCCGATGAGGCCCGGTGAAGTCCTCTATGCGACGGTAAAACCCGGAAAGAAATGGGAAAAGGAAGGCAAGCGTTCGGGAAAACTCGTTTTTTCAGAAACGATTATCGAGTTCCGCGATGAAAAAGGCGATCTCGTGGTGACGGCGTGCGGCGTGGGCGTTCAGACGGAACGGGCAGTGGATCAGGGATAAGGAGGTTTAAGAAAATGGCATTAAAATCGAGTAATCTCAAAGTCGGCGATGTCCATTCGGAGCGCATTGTAGAAGATTTGAAAAGAACCCAGATCGTCCAATACGCAGGTGCTTCAGGAGATTATAACCCCATCCATACGGATGAAATATTTGCGACAAAAGTGGCTGGATATCCCTCCGTGTTTGCCCACGGCATGTTGACCATGGGCATGACGGGAAAAATGCTGACCAATTATGTGGGGGACGGAAGACTGACTAAGTACGGCGTTCGTTTTACCAATCAGGTCTGGCCGGGTGATGACCTGGAGGCCAAAGCCATCGTCGAGGCGATTCGCGAAGAAGCCGGGGATAACTTTGTCGATTTGAAAATTGAAACGACCAATCAAAACGGTGTGGTCGTCCTTTCCGGCTCAGCCACGGCCCTGATTGATCCCTAACGAGCGCAGGCTATAAAAATAAACGGTGACGGATTATCGGGGCTGACTTTATACAATTTTGATTGCCCATAAATAGATAATCTTGATTGAATGATCAATGAACGAATAGGGTGATTATTTAGGCGTCCAGCTTCCGGATCAGGATCTCACGAATGATCTGGGGATTACCCTTGCCTTTTAGGGCCTGCATGGCACGTCCCATCAAAAAGCCCAGGGCTTTCTCGACGCCACTTTTATAATCATTCACAGCGGAGGGATTGGCTGCAAGGATGTCCCGGATCATTGCTTCGATTTGGTCCACATCGGAAACCTGACGGAAACCCTGCTGATCAATGATATCAGCAGGTGTTTGATCGCTCTCGAAGAGCAGATCAATGACCTTTCTGACCACCTTTGCATTGATCTCATTATTTTCCAACAAAATCAGCAAGCCGGCAAAGCGTTCAGGATTAACTGCCGTATCATTGAATCTTTGTTCATGCTCCTTGAGCGCGGGGGCCAACTGAGAAAAAATCCAATGGACCGCCGTCCGCGGGGAAACTTTTTGCTTCACAACGGCTTCAAAATATTCCGACAACTCCCGCTCGCCGCTGACCATAAGTGATTCTTCTCGATTCAGGCCGTATTGGCGGCAAAAACGTTCAGCTTTGGCGCCGGGCATTTCCGGTAACCTGGCCTGTATTTTCTTTTTCCAGTCCTCGGTTACAACAATATGCGGGACGGAGGGGTCAGGGATGCACGGGCCCTCGAACTTGCCCCGCATGGCCACGGTGATGGATTTTTCGGGATCCCAGAGGCGGGTATGCAGAACGATGGGGTCCCCCGCATGAAGGCTGGCCGTCTGGCGATTAATTTCGTACGCGATGGCATCACCCAGGTGTCGGATGGAGTTCATGTTTTTAACTTCAACCTTCGTATTGAGCAGTTCCGACCCCTTCGGCCGGAGTGAAATGTTGGCGTCGACACGCATGGTGCCTGCCTCCATGCTGCATTCCGCCGTGCCGATATAACGGATCTGGGTCCGCAAAACACGGATGAACTCCATGGCATCATGGGGACTTCGCATGTCCGGTTCCGTAACGATTTCCACCAGAGGAACACCGGCACGATTAAAATCCACCAGACTGATGGGTGTTCGCCCTTCAATTTCATGTACCAGCTTGGCCACATCTTCCTCCATGTGAATTTTATGGATCCGTAAACGTTTCGTTTCGCCGTTTTCCGCCGTAATATCGAGCCAGCCGTTTCTGGCCAGGGGCAGGTGCGCTTGAGAGAGCTGATATCCCTTGGGAAGATCGGGATAATAGTAAACCTTTTGGTCGAAGGCGCTTCGCTCCTGAATGATGCAATTTAACCCCATAGCCGTTAAGGCGGCTTTTTCGAGAGCTTCCTCACTGAACCTGGGGATAGCCCCCGGAAACCATAAACAAATCGGACAGGTGTTGGTGTTGGGATCGGCGCCGGCGCTGTTGGGACAGTCACAGAACATCTTGGTCGCACAGTTCAGTTCGACGTGGATTTCAAGACCGATAACCGCTTCGTATTCCATTTATCTACCTCCTTCGACCGATCGGGACAGCCGGCAAGCCGTCGCCAGAAGCCGAGCATCGCTGAATCGGGGGCCCATGAGTTGCAGGCCCGGATCGATTTCTCCATCGGCTGAGAAAGCCGGTATCTGGACGGCTGGTATGCCCAGAACGTTGGCTGGCAGGGTTAGTGCCAATTCATCATAGATATCCGAAACCTGATTTGACGTCTTCGGGTCGGCGGTGTGTCCGTTTCCGGTGGGAAAGGTCAGAACGTCGCATTCGGCGAATAGTTGATGAATATCTCCAGCGAGACGGGCCCTGATGCGGCCGGCATTTTCAAATGCGTCATAATTTTGAAACTGGAAATAAGCGCCTTGGAAAAGATAGGATTTGATCAGGGTGCCGAAAGATTCAGCCCGGGATTTAAGGTACATATCGTTCCAGTTTTTTGCCTGATGACAACGGTGGCCGTATCGAACGCCGTCATATTTCCCGCAACTCGAAGACGCCTCAACGGAACCAATACATTGATGGATCGTGCGGAAGAGATCAAAATCTGGCAGGCTTAGTTCTTTGATAGAAAATCCCCAGGTTTTAAGCTTTTCAAGATCCGTTTTGAATTTAGACATCACTGTGTCTTCAAGAACGTCAACGCATTCTCTGATAATGCCCATCGTCCTGATAGACAGTTTTTCGCTGTCAGTTAAGTCGAATGAGGGTGGTTCCGTTTCGTCCATGGAAAAATCACGTTCGTCCTGGCCGGTCATGACACCCATGGCCGCAGCGATCAGCGTTGGATCTTTGGCCAGGACACCGAAGCATTCCATAGACGGGACGAGTCCAATCAAGCCGAAGCGCGAGATAATGCCATTGGTGGGTTTAAAACCGAAAACCCTTTCGCGGGCAGCGGCGATCCGTACCTCTCCCATCATGTCCATCATCAAAGCCATGTCGGATAGTCCACCGGCAATGACCTTACCGGTTGTGTCTCCGGCCAACCCAAAACCCAGTTCGCTCATACAGGTCGAACCGACCAGATAGGCCCCGGCTTTTTTCAAGCGCTCAATGACTGTGGCGTCTTCGATGGCGACGAATTTTTTTAGGGCCGGAGAGCCCGCCTCCGTCGGCCAATCGCATACGGACATATTGGGCTGGATGGTAAAAGATTTTCCCTGCAGCGGGCCTCCCTGCTCGGCACATGGTTCAGACGGATTGAAGAACGTAAAAAGGTCTGTTTGCATAATAATTCCTATTCTAAAATTCTAAGACGGCGGCAACTTTAAAGAAGTTACCCTTTACCGCGGGGGCGTTTTTAAAAATGGCGCCTTTTTTCGCGTGGTTGGAGGGAAGAGGGTCGCCTTTGGTTCGCATGCGGTTGACAGCGTTGATATTCGTAAAAAGGGGATCATCCGCGCCGGCCTTTGCTCCGATAATCTCGGCCAGACGAACGGCTTCATCCACGGCATCAGCTATCAGGGAACGTTCCGACTCTTCAATACCGATTCGTGAAACCCAAGAGAGGGCGTCTACGGTATCGAGGTTTTGATCCATACCCTGGATGATGTCATTTTCTTTCACATCGAACAGGCCGAGTTCCTGAAGTTGATCCATGGCCACAAAAGACGGTGCTCCCGTCAGCGGACAGTAAGCGCTGCGGTTTTTGGGAAACGCGATGACCTCGCGGATCGACGAAGCCTGAAGGATCATAGAGCACACCCGATCCATACCCAGAGCGATGCCGCCATGGGGAGGCGCTCCGAAATCGAGGGCACGAAGGAAAAAACCGAACTTTTCCTCCACATCATTATCAGTCAGTCCCAGGGCTCGAAAAATTTTATTCTGCACGTTGCGGTCATTGATTCGAATACTTCCGCCGCCCAGTTCCTCGCCGTTAACAACGATATCATAAGCCCGGGACCGCAGGTACAGGAGTGCCTCCCGATCCGTTGGATCGAAATCCGTCCGGTCGGGAGCGGTAAAGGGGTGATGACTGGACGTAACGCCCTCTTCAGTGGCTGTAAAGAGTGGAAAATCGGTGATCCACAAAGGTGAAAAAGTGCTTCGAGGGACTAAATCGAGTCTTTCGGCAAGATGGAGCCGGAGTTGACCAAGGACGGTCGTGACAACCTCATACGAGGCATCGGCGATCATGATGATGACGTCCCCATTTTGCGCACCGAAGCGGTTAAGAATGGCTTTTTGCTCCTCCGGACTGAAAAATTGCACGATGTTGGATTCCAGAGTGCCGTCGATGACGCGCATCCAGGTCATTCCCTTGGCGCCGAAACTCGGAACAATTTCCTTGGCGTATTCGTTCTGGAGAACGTTTTTGCTGAGTTGCTCCGAACGGCCCTTGATATTGATTCCTTTGATGCAACCGCCCCGATCGAGAATCTGCTTGAAAATACCGTAGGATGTGTTTTGGAAAATATCCGTGGCTTCAATAAAACGCAAACCGAAGCGTGTATCCGGGCGGTCGGAGCCCATGGTGTCCATAGCCTCGGCATAGGTCATTCGGGGGAAGGGGCGGAAGAGATCGATACCGCCGATGACAAACATTCGGCAGATCAACGCTTCCATCAGTTCATAGATAAACTCCTCGTCGATAAAAGAGGCTTCCAAATCAAGTTGAGTGAATTCCGGCTGGCGGTTCGGGCGCAGGTCTTCATCGCGGAAGCAGCGGACCACCTGGAAATATTTTTCGTATCCGCTCACCATGAGAAGCTGTTTAAATAGCTGCGGCGACTGGGGAAGAGCATAAAAATGTCCAGGATGGACCCGGCTGGGTACGAGATAATCCCTGGCGCCTTCCGGCGTGCTCTTGGTCAGCATGGGCGTTTCTATTTCGATGAAACCCCGTTCATCAAGGAAATCACGGACGGTCTTGACGATGCGATGCCGTTTTATGAGGTAATCCTGCATCGAAGGGCGCCTCAGATCGAGATAGCGGTATTGAAGTCGCAGTTCTTCCGTAACGGTATCGGCGCTACTGACGGTCGCGCCGGTAACCATCGCTTTTTCCGAAACGGTAAAGGGGAGCGGGTCGGACTTCCCCAGGATGGTCAGAGCCGTGGCCATAACTTCAACAAGACCGGTTTCGAGGTTGGGATTTTCAGTGCCCTCCGCCCGCTTTTGCACGCGACCTCTGAGAAGAAGGCAAAATTCATTGCGAAGGTCCGCGGCCGTTTGGCAGAGGGTTGGCGAAGCATGGTCGGGGCTGAATACCACCTGAATAATTCCACTGCGGTCCCGCAGATGGATAAAAAGCAAATCACCGTGGTCACGCAAAGCGTCAACCCATCCTGCCAGAAACACGTCGCTGCCGCAATCGGAAAGCCCCAATCGGCCGCATTCTGATCGACCCTGGAATGTCATAAAATTTTCCTTTTCCACAAGTTATTTTAATATTTTAAGCATAGTGTTTTTAGACCCACCCTGAATTATACCGGCTTTTCTGTGGTGGTAAGCAATAACAAATTTAAGGACTTGTTTCAAGTAATCTTGAATGACTATAGACCATTCATTTGAAAAAAGTGCGTTAAAGGGAATATGAGATAATGACGATATATAAAACAAGCGAAGTGTCTGCGATGTTTGTTTTTTGGATATGATGTTGGAATCTAACGCATGAAACACGAAAGGTCTATTGGTGATGGTCACCCGTTGAAGACCGAAAATTCGTTAGCCTGATTCCACCACATAACAAGACGGCATAGGCGGTATTCGCTAATCCCCTAAAGGAATAATCTTTTAGGGGTTTTTTATTATTCGAAACAGCTGTCAGGTCGTTTTCTCCTAACGGACGGGATAAATAAATTTACCTTCCCGGGATTACGGGGGAGATATGGCGCGCTTGTTAAGACGATAGCAGCTTTGGTCTTGTTTTTTAGCGTAGTTCTTCATTTCCGACGCCAGACTGGTAACTTCACCATAGTGACAAAAAACGCCTTTTTGCGCTACAGCGATGCCGATGGAAAGACTCATTATCGGAAAAGTTTGAATTTTGCCCTCCCGGGATAAGGATTGAATTTGTCCGGCCTGTCTGTCATCGACATTATAAAAGGAGGGAACAATACGATCGAATGTATTAATCAACTCTTGGCATGTTTCCTCAATGACCAACGGATCCATAATGCAGACGAAATCATCGCCTCCGATATGGCCGACGAAAACATCCCGGGAAGATTTGTTTGTCACAATATTAAACAGCAGCCTGCCGACTATTTTGATGACATCATCTCCGCGACTGAATCCATATTTATCGTTGAAGGGTTTAAAATGATCCATATCGGCGTAGGCTAAGGCGAAGGGAATATGGTTGTCAAGACGGCTTTGTATCTGTCGATTAATGGAGATGTTACCTAGAAGACGGGTCAGAGGATTAACTTCCACAACCCTCTGCGAACGTATGATGCACAGACCGACCTTCAGGCAGATATCTTTTCCGATTTCCTCATAACGAATGTAGTCCTCCACAGGCAAGCTGATCCACTCGGGGGCCTCCTGACCAGAACGGAGGACGACAAGAACAGGAAGATGGGCGAAAAACGGATCATCTTTAAGGGTTTTTAGAAGATGAAGGGAATCGTCATATTCAAAAAAATCATAAATCAATAGATCCGGTACATTGTTGTAAATATAATCGAAGGCCTGCTGAAGATCCCCGAAAACAGTTACCTCAGCCGCCGTTCCGAGAGTTTTCTCCAGAAGTTCCGTTGTTGATGAATTGGGCGATATGATCAACACCGATCCAAGGCTCATGTTTCCTCTCGTGCCGCTTGAGCGCCATCCTCTAAGTCCGAAAGAATTTCCATAATGTCATCTTCCGAAAGACTAACCATATCCCAGGCCGCTGAATTCAATTCCGGAACGACATGATCGCCGGCAAAACCCAGCCCTTTTGCCCTAACCAGGACATCGGCGACATGGACGATTGCCGTTTCCATCGGTGAATTTTTGGACAGGGTCGGTTGGTGGTGATATTGAATCGTATCAACAAGCGTCGGTGGAAAATGCCATTTTTGCAATAACCATTGGCCGGCTTCGGCATGGGTTGCCGAAAAATGACGGGATTCAGATTCGTAGATGGTGATACCGTTATTTTCCGCTTCCTGCATGGCCTTTTGAAATATTTCCGAATATTGAAGCATGAGGATCGTCTTGCCGATGTCATGGAGCAGGCCGCATACGGAAACTTCTTCCGGTTCCTTGAGTCCTTTCTTTTGGGCAATGATTCGGGATGCCATGGCACAAGCCATCGAGTGCTCCCAAAGGCCCGTCATCGTCTTTTCCATTAATTCAAATACCGAAACCCCAAGGAGCAACCCCTTAATAACATTTAAGCCCAAAAGCATAGTGGCGTGGGATACGGAAGATATTCTGCCCGGGAAGCCATAAGATGCAGAATTAACCATCTTGAGTATCTTGGTGGTCAAAGCCGGATCATTGGATATGATTTTCCCCAGTTCATCCAGACTGATGCGCGGTTTTTCCAGTGTGCGGGAAATGCGTTTGAGTGTGCCGGGCACCGTAGGCAGCGTATTGATTTGTTCAACCTTGCTGCGTATCGTTTTTGCGTCAATTTTATCGGCCATAAAGCGATTCTATATGATTCTTGACAAGATTGTTGAGCGCCCGCATGTGAGGCATATCAATAACGTTGCGAAATCTTGCTTCCAGGTCCCTTAGCGCTTGCTCCTTTGATACAGGCTGTTCCGACGGTCCGTCGATATAAACATGTTCAACATTCATATCATCCAGCCGTGATATCCAGGCTTCGTTAAGAACCGTCCCTTCACCCAGAATGACCATATTCCCTCTTGCAAGGGGCTTTGCCAGTACCATGCCGGGCTTAAGATCGCTAACCGATATTTTCGGCATACCGGTTTCCTTTCTTTACATGGTGAAAATGCTTTTGCTGCATGAAAATATGTAATGCCTTTATCCTATAAGAAAGAAATTGTCATCAACTATTTAAAATGTATGGATGCTTCCTTAACCCTGATGGATTTTTCCCCGGGCAAAAACACCATTTGCCTGTTTCGAGATATCCTCCGATGATGATAATTTTTCGCTTCGAAAAGTAAAATTCATTTTTTTTTAAATTAGCAATTATGGTGCCAAAGAGGAACAATCCAGTAAGCTCAATTAATTTTATGAAGGGGAAATCATCATGCTGTTGGTTTTACTTGAGCCGTAAAATAAGCTCCAGCAAAGATGGAAACTGAATTTGAGGCGTCCTTCCCGATGAGAATTTTAGCATCTACTTCATGCGGGCCAAATCCGTCTCCAGGGTGTTACCTGTCAAATAATCAACGTCTGAACGTCATGAAGAACAAAACGAGGTTCAAGGGATGGATTCCATGAAAAGGGAACGTTCATAGGGCGGACGTGTAAAAAATTAAAAAAAACCATGTTGGAAATAACGATGACCGTCATGGTTTTTGGATGTGCAAAATTTGGAAAAAGAAAATTAAAAAACAAAAACAGCTACTGCAATAACCGTTGTCCAGCCACCATTTTTGACGATGGCCGATTGCGTTACGTTTCTGGTTCTAACGATTTTCTCGCTGATCTTAAATATTTCCTTTTTTTCATCCCAGCTTTCATCTACATTGAAATCGATGCCGAGAGTTGATGCAAGCATAGCCGCCGCCATATCCTCGGCATAATCCCCAGCCTGCTTTTCCGTGGCACCAAATGCGTGGTGTTCACTGATATAGCCATAAGATTTTTTATCGGCCGGCACGGCACAGCCCACGGAGGCCGCAATCAATCGTTTTGGTTCATTGCTGCAGCAACGGCTTAAAACACAATAGGTGATTTCACCGGGCACAAGCTCTTTGAGTCCCTGCGTTTTGGAGATCATCTTACAGCCCGGCGGAAATATGCTGGATACGTTGACGATGTTACATTTTTCAATACCGGCATCCCTTAATGCCCGTTCAAATGAATGGAGCTCATCTTTATGGGTGCCGACACCCTTGGTAAAAAAAATCTTTTTGGGTACGAAGCTTTGCATGGCACCTCCATGATCGTTCTATCAATATACCGAAGGTTTTTCCCATAGTGCAAAAAAGTTTAGGTCCAACGATCACAACAAGTAATTGAGGTGCCCCGCATAACAGTTCGTTCGCATTATGTCAATAATATTCTTAAAGCGGTTGCAATCATTCATCTATATTCAAATAACTAACCAATATCACGTATGAAATGTACCTATGATGCGATGATCATGTTCGATCATCATTTTTCCATACTTTTTCGCAACGTCAAAAAGAGGTTTGCTTCGCCGCGTTTGATTAAAAAAAGTAATATATCCTGTTGTTTTCCTTTGGTCATTTCTTTTAAAAAGACACTCATGGATGTTATTTTGATTTTATTGACCTGAAGAATAATGTCCTCGACTTTAAAACCAGCCTCATCCGCGGGACTACCTTGTTGAATGCCGGTGATGATCACACCGGTTTGCTCGGTTAAACCAAAGTGTTTTGCCATGTCCGGGGTAATCTCCTGAACGCTCATCCCGTATTTTTCCGCTGTTTTCCCCTTCTGGGCCAATTCCTTTTCTTCTTTACGTTCACCCACAGTGACTTCAAAGGTCAGAATATTTCCGTCACGCAGGACCCTTATGGAAACTTCATTACCGACTTTAAGAGAGGCAACAATGTTCAATAATTCATGCGTATTTTTAATTTTTTCGCCATTAATTTCAATGATAATATCCCCTGTCTTGATACCGGCTTGACCTGCCGGATCGCCTTCAAAAACATTGCCGACGAGGGCACCATTTTTTTCTTTCAATTTCAGATTTTCGGCCATATCATCCGTTATATCCTGTACTGATATGCCTAACCAGCCTCGCGTGACCGTGCCTTTGGTTTTAAGGTCATCCAGAATATTCTTTGCGATATTAACGGGTATGGCAAATCCGATGCCCTGGCCCTGGGCAACGATAGCCGTATTGATTCCGATAACCTCACCGTCCAGATTAAAAAGAGGTCCGCCGCTATTGCCCGGGTTGATGGATGCATCCGTTTGAATAAAATCGTCATAGGGACCGGATCCGATCACGCGACCCTTGGCACTCACAATGCCCGCCGTCACCGTATGTTCGAGACCGAATGGATTTCCAATGGCAAATACCCAATCGCCGACACGTAACTTGCCAGAGTCTCCCAGTTTGGCTACGGGGAGATCTTTGTCAGGTTTGATCTTGATTAAGGCGATGTCGGTATTGGCGTCCTGTCCTTTGACCTCTGCGTCGTATTGTTTGCCGTCGGATAAGGTGACTTGAATTTCATCCGCCTTTTCCACGACATGATTATTGGTAAATATGTAACCGTCGTTGGAAATAATAAAACCCGATCCGAGGCTTTTCTGTTTGAATTCCCTTTCGGGCATATTACCGAAAAATCTTTGAAAAAATTCATCGTCACCGAAGAAACGATCGAAAGGAGTTCCGCTGCCAAAGGGTGAACGTTGAATACCTTTGATGGTTTTGGTGGTACTGATATTAACAACAGTGGGCTTTAACTGTTCCGCCAGGTCGGCAAATGAAAACGGTGCAATCGCGGATGATTTTTGGTGGGCCGCATAGGCCGTGTCAGTAAAAATAAATGTGTGCACAGTTACGTTAATTACCCAGCATGCGATTGCCAGGGATATCCAAAAGATGCAACGAACGCTTCCCGTTGGAATAAAATATCCCAAAACTCTATACATAATCAACCTCCCTTATTTTTGGAAGACGGCTGCACATTGATATGCGACAGCCGCCCAATTGTATTAGATATTTTATTTGTCGAAATGCATTTTTCCGGATGATAATTTCTTTGGGAGTTGAGTATAACAGTCTTCTTGACCGAACGCTATAAAAAATATAATCATTCTCCTATGAGAGGTTCGACGCGTTAATGATGATGAAATATAAGATAACCCTCGAATATGACGGAACGAATTATAGTGGCTGGCAAAACCAAAAAAACGCGAAAAGTATCCAGGGAACACTAATCCATGCCGCACAAAAGCTGTTTGGTCCTGATGTGGATATTCAGGGTGCCGGGCGAACGGATGCGGGTGTGCACGCTTTGGAGCAGGTTGCTCATCTGTCGGTTTCAAAAAAAATGCCGGCTGTTAAAATTCGGGACGGTCTAAACGATCTCCTGCCCGCAAATATCAACATTCTGAAAGTTGAAGAGGCGCCCACCACCTTCCATGCCCGCCATCATGCGAAGGCGCGAAGTTATATTTACATTGTTTCAAAGTCGAGGACGGCATTCGGCAAGAAATACGTCTGGTGGATCAAAGATCCCCTGAATATCAGACAGATGAGGACAACCCTTTCAGTTTTTAAAGATTTCCATAATTTTGCATCTTTTGCGGACAAAAGGCGCGATAAGGATTCATCCGATATGGTGCTGATCAGCCACATCAGTCTTAGTGAGAGGGACGATTTGATTTTCATCAGAATCGTCGCTTCCCATTTTTTGTGGAAAATGGTGCGCCGTTTGGTAGGCATTTTGGTTGAAGTCGGTCGCGGAAATTTATCAAAAGCAGATGTTGAAGACATGTTGGTGCGAAAATCAGATATCCCGGCTAAATTTACGGCGCCACCGTCAGGTTTGTTTCTCGAAAAGGTATACTATTCTACGGATAAATTCGTAGCCCCGGATGCTTTGGGCATACGGCGAAATGACAAAATATTACCGGTTATGATGAACAGGAAAATAGGCAAGTAAAAGAATTATGGGGTCGGATAGCCCCTGAACACGGAGCAATTTGTGTCTACCCGATGGTTCTAAGACATAGCCGTATTCTGTTTATCGTCGTTCCTGGTTTTTTTTCGATGTAATTTATTCATAATTGCTTTTGAATGAAAGATCCCCCAAATAAACATTAAACCGCCGAGGATGAGAAGAATAAAAAAGACAATGATCTTTTCGCTTCTCAATGATGCGCCGATTGCGGAAAGGAGAATCGTGCCCAGTAATCGGCCCAGGGAGGATACAATCATAAACTCGCCCAGATTCATTCGACTTAATCCCAAGATATAACAAAGCATGTCTTTGGGAAATCCCGGTATAAGAAAGAGGATAAAGGAGATATATGTGCCCCTTTGTTCTATAAAATAGTTGTATCTGTCGATCGTTTTGGTTTTGATGATTCTTTCCACCAAGGGTTTGCCGAAAATTCTGGCCAGAATGAAAGCCGCCCAGGATCCGAGGCTCAAACCAATGGTGGAATAAATGGCTCCCGGAAAGGCGCCAAATATAAACCCGCCCATAAAACCGGTGGCTTCACCAGGGATCGGGGCGAAAAGAACTTGAATGATTTGAAAAAAAATAAAAACGATTTCGCTGTATGGGCGAAATGAGTTGATAAAACGAATCCCTTTTTCCGTATTCGTCAAATAGATATGCAGGTTGTAGTGTTGAAATAAATAACCGGCAAAAGTGATCATTAAAATGAGGAAGATACTTCGGACAATCGCTTTAATCAACTGGTAGTTTGTGCTCATGGTTTAATCTTCAAAAGAACAGGCTGATCGATCCCGGTTTATGATAGCGACGATTTCTGAACCATAATCTTTTATCTTATGGGGGGGCAGTTTTCCTTTGGCAGTCAGATCTTCAAGGGTACAGGGATTATTTTTGCAAATATTTAATAAGTCCTGGTCAGAAAGAATCATGAAAATCGCACGATTGAGTTCTTTTGCCTTTCCATAACGCCATTCATAAAGTTCTTTCAGACACTGCAGTTGACTGGCCGATAAGCAGCCGTTTTTTCGTATTTTTCTAAAAGATTTGCAGTCAAGAGGTTTTTCGTGCCAGGTGACCTCTGTCATCTCATTAAAGATTTTCTGCAAGTCGGAGTGCCGTCCCTTTCGATGTATCTCCTGCCGAAGAATTTTATAGAGAGGCTCTAAAAACATTGTGTCTTGAACGGCGTATTGCAATTGTTCTTCGGAAAGGGGACGTTTCCCCCACTGTGATCGCTGCAATTTCTTCTTTTTCGTAAACTCAATACCCAGATATTGATGAATGACTGCGGAAAGAGACAAGTATTGGCTGCCAAGAATTGAGGCGGCGCGCTGCGTATCAAAGATATTACTGAATTCGAATCCGTAATCCCTTTTCAGAATTCGAATATCATTATCGCCGGCATGCATAATTTTCACAATACCGAAATTGGCGAAAACATCACCTAAGCAATCCATATTCAAATCTTCGAGGGGATCGATCAGATAGATGCGTTCTTGGGCTTTAATCTGAATCAAACAGAGTTTTTCACGAAAGTAACGAAACGAATCATATTCCGTATCGAGACAGATTAACGGTGCATTTGTGATATGTTTTTTCGCATTAAGAATCTTTAAATCATTATCGACCCATATCCGGTCATTATTCATCTGAAATTCCGTTTTTTTATAATTATGATGTTCAGCTGCGCGGGCGAGGCCGATAAAGCTGTTGATCTATTTTGATGACTCATTATGAGAAAATACATTAAACGTCAACTTATTTGTTCATAAACGCATGAGCACATAACAGTTATGTGTTGAATGATTACCGGCTTTCTGATATGGCTCATTACAAATAAGTGATGAAAAATATTTAATGATATTTAATGATTAAGTCTTAGATTCGATGATCAGCCATGATAACGGAAGAACCCAATATTGACGTCGGTATCCTACAGGAGCGCAGGCATATCGAAGGAGAATTAAGCGGCGAATTTTATATAGCGGGGGAAACCCCTCTGACAGGCGGATTTACTGCAAAGGCGGCAAAGGGCGGCATTTTCCTTTATGACGCATCTGGTCATTTAATCCTTAAAAAAGCGTCCATCAAAATGAAGCCTTCCGGGGAAGCTTTTTTTACACTCTATGACGTTGCCGTCGGCATAGATTTCCACTGGGAGAGATCCGAAAAGCTGACATTCAGAGGCGATCTGACATTGTCGCTTGATAAGAACGGCCTGATGACGGCTATTAATACGATTGCTTTGGAAGATTATCTTTCCTGCGTCATTTCATCGGAAATGAGTGCGGAGGCCCCTTCGGAATTTTTGAAGGCCCATGCGATCATGTCGAGAAGCTGGCTGATGTCCACGCTGGAAAGACGCGGCGATATAGATGGAAAAAGAGCAAAGGACAAGAATAGCATTCAATCGGAAAATGAGATCGTTCGGTGGTATGACCGGGAAGATCACACCGCTTTTGATGTCTGTGCCGACGATCACTGCCAGCGGTACCAGGGAATAAAACCACTCAGCGGCTTTACAAGAGAAGCGTGTGAAGAAACACGTGGGCTTTTTCTTGTCTATGATAATGGCATCTGCGACGCCCGCTATCATAAATGTTGCGGTGGACTTACGGATCTTTTTGAAAACGCCTGGGAAAATCAAGCCGTTCCCTATTTAACATCTGTTTCCGATTCCCTGTTGAATCATCAAACGATTTTTAATGAAAGGGACGCACAAAACTGGATACTGTCCTCACCGGAAGCCTATTGTAATACCCGGGATGAAGCAATTATAAATCGGATTCTTCCCGGATTCGATCGGGAAACTATGGATTTTTTCCGTTGGCGGGTTCATTACGAAAGGGATGAACTGGAAAACATCCTGTGGAAAAAATTAGGATTTGATTTCGGAAGGATTCAAAATATCATTCCTTTGGAGCGAGGGCCGTCGGGCAGGATTGTTCGTCTGAAGATCGAAGGGACTAAAAAGGCGATGGTGATCGGTAAGGAACTGGAAATTCGCCGATGCCTTTCTCCATCTCACCTTTACAGCAGTTGTTTTATTGTGATTACCAAACGGGATTTATTGGAGAAGCCCATCAGCTTCACAATACACGGGGCCGGGTGGGGGCACGGCGTCGGTTTGTGCCAGATCGGTGCCGCAGTGATGGCGGAAAGAGGATTCAAGGCAGAAGAAATTTTATGGCATTATTTCCGTGGCGCCCAGTTGAAGAGATTGTACTGAGGGTGTTAAATAAAAGTTGACTTCGTGAATCCCGAAGAACATGCGTTAAAAATTTGAAATTAAAATTTTTTGTTTGGAAAATATGGCCGATTCTGATAATGCGTCAGGCACTGGCGTCTGTTTGTTAGCTATAATCGACTACAATTCATCACGAAAAAGGAGGCTATTGAATGGTTCAGGAAAAAATAATGAATAGGTGGTATGTGGCAATCGGGGCTATCCTCATCCAGCTTTGTCTTGGCGCGATCTATGCGTGGTCGGTCTTTACCCCAAAACTGACCTTGGCCATCGCCCAAGGGGGAACTTATGGTTTCAGTGCAACTCAAGCGGCTTGGATTTTTTCAGTCGGCCTTTTGGTCTTTTCAGTCGTTATGGTGCTGGCCGGCAGGATGATGCAGCGTGTCGGTCCCAAAAAACTGGCCATGTCGGGAGGTATTGTACTCGGTGTCGGCTATGTACTCGGCGGCATGTTCGGCAGCAGCTTTGCTGCGCAGTTGATTTGCATCGGTATTATCGGTGGTGCCGGTATCGGGTTGGCCTATGTCGTTCCCATTGCCGTGGGCGTTAAGTGGTTTCCCGACAAGAAGGGGATGATCACGGGACTGGCTGTTGCCGGATTTGGTTTCGGTGC